>NZ_JAMQML010000031.1:0-9140 GCF_030068685.1 Nitratireductor sp. GZWM139
ACTACTTTTGCGCCGCCCAATGGCCGACTTTTACTCCGCCGTTGACACATCAAGTGCTTATGATACATTCAATTTGCCCTGAAACGTGGAAAGCTCTCAGGAGATAGTGTGTTAATATCACGCTGGCCCCAATCCTGATGGTGCATGTTCTCCCACATATATTCTGCTCCTCTCTGTACCTGAGCAGTCAATTCAGGGACACTGAACCCTTTCACCTCTCGATCCCGCATCACCCATTCACCATCAATCATGGTAGAATGCAAATCCTCGGACTGTGCAGAGTACACGATATTCCGAATTGGATCCCTCAAAGGTGTCATGGAAAGGCTCGAACCCTTCCAGAACAGCATGTCGGCTTTTGCACCAACTGAAATTCTGCCCAGGTCATCGCGGTTCAGCGCTTTGGCACCCGCAAGTGTGGCTGAATTGAATACATCAGCAGCCGTAGCGACTTCGGTCTGTCGATCTATAATCTTGCTTACAACAGCAGTCCACCGAAGCGCCTCAAGCATGCTCTGCGGACAAGTGTCGGTTGCCAAGGTCATGTTGACACCGGCTGCCAGATAACGTGAATAGCTTTCCATGGCAATACCACGGCGCGCAAAAACCCAGACCGCATGTGCAACATTTGTCGCAGTATCTGCCAAAATCTGAATATCGTTAGACGGATAATTTGTCCAACTGGATCCTCCAGGCAAAATGGCATGCCCAAGAATGACGTTGGGACCAAGAAACCCGATGCGCTCAAGCCACTCTATTGGAGTGCACCCGTGGCGCCGAGTCATTTCCTGGAACTCTACAACTGATTGTGACGTATGGAGCGCCAACGGGACATTCATTTCGCTAGCAACGGCACACGACTTCTGTAACATCTTCTTGGAAACGGTATCCACTTGAAGCGGCGTCAGAAAACCACGAATTCGATCATTCTGCTTTCCTTCGACCCTGTTGATGAAATCTACTGCACGCTGAAAAGCTGCCTCGCCGTCGTCGTCGAACCATTCATAGTCCACCGTTCGACCATTATTTGTCAGCCAGCGGCCTGATTTATATCCTTCTCCGACATAAGCTCGAAGTCCGCACTTACCTGCCTGTTCAACTACAAAATCTCCATGCCCGCCTATTTCCATAATTGTAGTTGTGCCGCTTCGAATCAGTTCAGGAATAGAAAACGCTGCACACGCACGTCTCGCATCGTCAGTTATCGCTCCATCGCGGGCCGTTAGGTATTCGAAAAGCCCCGAGAGATAGAATTGGCGCGGGCCTCGGTCCTCTACAAAAGACCGGTCGAGCGGTGACTCGGTCAAGTGGGCGTGAGTGTTTATGAAGCCCGGGGTCACGATAGTATCGGGAGAATCGATCGTCTCGTCGACCTCACCATCAAATTCTTTCCCCACAAAAGCGATCTTGTCATCCTCGACCATTATCACGCCATTGCGAAGATATTTGTGACCATCATCTTGGTGGGCAATGATATGTCCGGCCTTGATAAGCTTGCGAGTCATTTTCTTCTCCTTCTTGCTATCTTGTCGATGATCAGACCACTTGACACCGTCGCCAGAACTCAACAAAGCTGATCATATTCTCGTTCACATTTGGCTCTTTTGAGTGCTTGCCGATTGAAGGAATTGCCTCACTACAAGACACTTGCACGCGTCCTCCGGCGTTTCTTCCGGAGGGTTTTCAAGATATCCAACGTCACACCCGGATTTCTCCCTGAACTCAGATCGTTGATGAAATATTTCGAGAAAAGCTCATTGGAGCGATTTCATCAACATTTCGGCCGGCGTAATCAAGTTTTGGGACCTCTGCGATCATACGATGCTGCGATTTTTCAAGGCGTTCGCAGGCGTCGTGCATGTCAAGTGTGAGCACCTTTCGATTTGCTACGACCTGACGGCCACCAACATAAACGTCGAGAACCGCCCTGTCAGAAGCGGCATAGACCAAACTGCGCATCGGATCACGTATTGGCCTCATCGCGGGATGTTCTAGGTCCAGCAATACGATGTCGGCCTTGCATTTCGGGGCCAGGCGCCCCAGGTCTCGGCGCCCAAGGGCCGACGCCCCGCCGATGGTCGCGGCATTGAAAACATCTTCTGTCGTCGTTGTGAAAATATTCTCTGCGGCAATTCGGGCGCATATCGCCGCACAACGCATCTCTTCGATCATGTTGTGGGGATTGGTGTCTGTTCCAATACCGATCTTGACACCTGCACGTCTATACTTGCCGAAGTCTTCAAGAGTTTGCCCATACCGCGAAAAAACATTCGGACAATGTGCAATCGCAGATCCGGTTTCGGACAACACTTCGAGATCGCGGCGCGTATGCCAATGAAGCCATGAATGCTCGTCGATGAATATTGCATGACCAAGAAGGCAATTTGATCCCAGAATACCAATATCGTTTGCCCACTGAATCGGAGTTTTTCCATGCCGCTGGACCATGATATTGAATTCCATAACGCTTTGAGCGATATGCGTTGTCATCACCAAGCCACGCGCGTCAGCGGCGGCCTTGGCTGCGCGTAACAATTCCTCCGAGCATGTATCAATCTGTGCCGGGTAAAACATCCCGGTCAGCAGTTCGCTTGATTCAATATCATCGATCAGCTTGACTGCGTCTTCCAGCCCACGCCATCCTGCGGCCTCATCCCAGTGGAATTTGACCTCATGACGATTGTCCACATACCATTTAGCAGATGCAAAAAATGGTGCCATCCAGACGCGCAAGCCGCTTTTCTCGGCAAGATTTTTCCATCCGTCATATGCTATTGAAAGGTCCGCGACACTTGTCACCCCACTCAACAAAAGTTCCGAGTACGCGAGTTCCGCGCCGGCCCTTTGACCGTGTTCATCCGGCATGAATACGGCACACCGCTCATACAGTCCGCTCATGTAATGCTCGGCAACACCATGCTCCTCGCGAATACCCTTGTAGCTTGGTTCCATGGACGGGTGAGTATGGACATTAACTAGCCCAGGCATTGCCATGATCTGCCTCCCGTCGATTTCGACATCTACGCGCCCGGTATAGTCCGTTCCCACATACAGGATCGTATCGCCGGAAAAGACCAGATCTACGTTGTTTCTGTAAAAATGCCGGTTCTGTGACTCACTCCAGCAAATCGCCCACGCACAGCTTCTGATACAGGTGATCATCAGTTCCTTGCTCCGAATCTTGCTGATGTATTCCCCCCGGATTTGTCGAGATTGTGCGCGTCTCGAGATAAGGGGCGAAAATTTCGGAAGTCCCAATCCCTGCCCGGCGCCGATGCAAGTAGCATTCGGGTATATTCTTCCTGTGGGTCCTGAAGAACCTTATAGGTCTCGCCTGCCTCTACAACATTACCGTGCTGCATGACCAGAATCGTGTCACAAATCTGGGCCGCGACCCGGAGATCATGCGTAACGAAGAGCATCCCGATGTGCTTTGCGACTCGAATGCTCTCTAAAAGATCCAGAACTTGCTTCTGCACTGAAACATCGAGAGCTGAAACCGCCTCGTCGGCTATGATGACATCTGGTTCAAGCGCCAGTGCTCGAGCGATTGCGATCCGCTGCCGCTGTCCGCCAGAAAACTGGTGCGGATAACGTTTCATCGATTCTGGGTCCAATCCGACAAGTTCAAGGAGTTCGACGGCTCGAGCGTTTGCATCGCTTCTGCTCCAGCCGAAATTACGCAACCCTTCGCAAATGGACTCTCCCACCGGAAGACGGCCGTTAAGCGAGCGATAAGGATCCTGGAATACAATCTGAATGCGACTGCGGATAGGTCGCATTGCCCGCTGTGAAAGGTCCGCAATATCGTCATTTCCGAGTTGAATCCGACCAGACGTTGGATCAATTAGCCTTACAATACAGCGGGCAAGTGTGGATTTCCCGGAGCCTGACTCCCCCACGACACCGACAACTTCGCCCTGACGAAGCGAAAGACTGGCATTCTTGACCGCGTTGATTGTTCTTTTTGCGCCGAATAACCGTGTGTCGCTGTAGGTCTTCTGCAGATCGGTTACTCTTAGGGTCGGGGCACCGAAAGTGCGTGTCCGGTCACTTGGGACAAGTCCAGGAACCGAAGACAGAAGCATTCGTGTATAGGAGTTTTGTGGGTTCGACAGGATCTCTTTACGCGTTCCTGTCTCGACGACTTCTCCACGGTTCATAACGACGATGCGGTCGGCGATTTCCGAAACCACACCGAAGTCGTGCGTTATGAAAAGAACGGCAGTTTCAAGATTTTCTTGAAGTTCTTTCATCAGAGACAAGATCTGCTTCTGGGTTGTCACGTCCAGAGCCGTTGTCGGCTCGTCAGCGATTAGCAGCCGTGGACGAAGTATCAACGCCATACAAATGACTACACGCTGGCGTTGCCCACCTGATAGTTGATGCGGGTAGGCATTGTACAAGGTTTTCGGATCAGGCAGATGAACTGCCCGCATCATTTCAAGGACCCTATTCTTTCGGGTTTGTCGTCCGCTCACTCCATGAATCCGAAGAACCTCTTCGATTTGATCGCCCACCCTTTCGACAGGGTTTAGCGCTGTCATGGGCTCTTGAAATACCATGGACATAGAGGATGCACGTAATTGACGCAGTCTTTCCGGCCGGGCCTGCAAAATGTTTTCGCCATCCAGAAGGATCTTGCCTTTTGCACGAAGCGCACCCTTGGGAAGAAGTCCCATGACGGCGAGCGATGATACAGACTTACCGGAGCCGGATTCCCCAACAATACACACCGTCTCGCCAGCCTTAATCTGAAAGCTGGCATTTTTAACGACATCATTCCTTGTGTTTGCTACGTTTACAGTGAGATTCTCGATCTCGAGTACTGGGTTCAAAGTCATAGCCGTCGCACCATTTTTGGATCGAGAGTGTCACGAAGCGCATCACCTATTAGGTTTATCGACAATACCGTCAAGGCGAGGAAGACTCCCGGGAAGAAGATGAGACCGGGCAGTATCTGAAAATATCTGCGACCTTCTGCCATAATATTGCCCCAGGATGGAATTTCAGGAGGTAGTCCAACCCCCAGAAAGCTCAAAATTGATTCGGTCAACATTGCAGAGGCAAGAATGAAGGAACCCTGAACAATCAGCGGAGCCAATGTGTTGGGGATCATATGTCGGACGAGCAACTTGGGCAGCGGAGTCCCTAAGGAAATGGCAGCCTCGACATATGGCTCAGTTCTCAGATTGAGGATCACCCCTCGCACCAAGCGTACAACGCGCGGAAACTCCGGCACGATGATGGCCACCAGAACCGCTGTGAGGCTTGCGCCTGCAAGCGACACCAGCGCGACAGCGAGCACAATAGATGGAATCGACATTATTCCATCCATGACGCGCATGATTATCACGTCGGCCATTCGGAAATAACCAGCTATCACTCCGATCAGCAAGCCCAGCAGGACCGATGCAATCGCCGCAACAAATCCGACGACAAGCGATGTCCGTGCGCCATATATTACACGAGAAAAAACATCCCGTCCGAGTGAATCCGTGCCGAAATAGTGTTCGGAACTGATAGTGCCCAAACGGACTGCGGGATTTATCGCAAGAGGGTCGGATGTTGCAAGAAAGGGAGCAGCTAGAGCCATCACGAACATGGACAGCATGATGATTGCAGCAATGGACACGGGCCAATTGTTCAGCAGGGTTCGAATGCTCTGAAGGATAGAAACCTTTGCAGGCGCATCCTGTGCTGATTGGTCGAGAGTTTTGGTAACCATCTTTATTGGCTCCTGACACTTAGTATCGGATGCGCGGGTCGAAGACGGTGTATAGTATGTCAACGACAAGGTTGATGAAGATATAGATAGCCGAGAAGAGCAGTATAAGCGCCTGGATCAGGGGATAATCTCGTGCAAGCACTGCTTCCAGAACCAACCTTCCAAGCCCGGGGATATTGAACACGGACTCAGTGACAACAACACCGCTCATAAGAAATGCAGCTCCGATTCCGACGATGGTCACGATCGGGACAGCTGCATTTCGGAGCGCATGCCGCAAAAAGACACGACTTTCCCGCAGTCCTTTTGAACGCGCAGTTCGAATATATTCTTCTCCGAGAACTTCAAGAATACTCGATCTTGTAATTCTCGCGACGAGTGCGATGTTGACAGTGGCGAGGGAAAGCATTGGAAGCACCAAGCTCGTGAACCATGGCCCTATGCCATTTGCAAGTGGTCGGTAGCCCTGGATCGGGAACCATCCGGCCTTGACTGAAAAGGTGAAGACTAGTGCATAGGCTATAACGAAAACCGGCGTCGAAAACCCCAATACAGAAAAACTCATTACCAGTCGATCGAGAACAGAGCCGTGCGACCAAGCAGCGAGAAGTCCAATCGGAATTGCAACTGAAACCGAGAATAATATGGTCAGGATACTAAGTGACAGTGAGGGGCCAACCCTACTTGCAATCACCTCAGTAACCGGCACTCGCGAATGCAAAGAAATGCCGAAATTCCCGCTGAGCATTTGACCGAGCCAATTCAGAAATTGAACTGGAATTGGGCTATCAATACCCATCTGCTTTCGCATCTCCTCGAGTTGAGCTTCGGTCGCTCCATCACCCGCCATAATCAATGCGGGGTCGCCAACAGAAAGGCGCATGAGGAAGAAGACAATAAGGGCAACCACCCCCATTACGGGGATGGTTGTGATGATACGCTGAAGGATATAACGATGCATAGGCGCCTTATTCCTTAGAGATGTTCCAGAAGACTGGTACCGGCGCAGAAACAGTTCCGCTTACGTTGGAACGCACCCCGGTGGGCCTGGTGAACTGTCCAAGAGGAACAGAAGCGCCCTCCTCGAGCACACGCTCATGAATCCGTTGAGCGATCTCGCGTCGTTCACCCTCGGTGCCAGCCGCAAGATACGCTTCGTTCGCCTCGGTTATTTCCGGGATATCCGGCCAGCCTGCCCAGGCTTCAAGCCCATTGGCAGTCACGGTCACGCTGCGCGCAGGGTCTTGAATCTCGGACGTGTGCCAACCGGTGACAAAGATACTCCACCCCCCCTCGTCTGCTGGTGCCTGGCTCGAGCGACGTGAGAGCATCGTCATGAAGTCGGTCGACTGCACATTCACGTTGAACCCTGCTGCGCGCAACTGCTGGGCCATGACAATCGGCGTGGCATTGAGAGTTGGAATATCAGTCGCGTGAAGAAGCACGACCAGTTCGTCATTGTATCCCGCTTCCTCGAGCAATTCCCGAGCGCGATCAATGTCCGAATTGATAATCACGTCCGCGTGTGCATCGAACTCATATGTCAGGCCGCACCCGAACAATGAGGGGCAAATCTGATAATAGTCTGGTTCGCCGATCTGTGCCTGCAGGGTGGATACCTGGTCTACAGCGTACATCGCAGCCCGACGCACCAGCCTGTTGTCAAAAGGCGGGTGCAACTGATTGAAGCGGTAGAGGTTCTGATACCCCACCGGATCGAGTACCTCGACCCGCACACCATTATTGCCTTCGACCATCCGCAGCAGGTCATACGGAATAGCTTCAAGGAAATCGATCTCGCCGGCAAGCAGAGCGTTCACCTTGGTCAGCTCATCCGGCATCTCGATGCGCTCGATACGCTCAACGTTAGCGACCTTGCCACCGGCAAGCCCGCTCGCGGGCTCATCGCGCGGAAGGTATCCATCGAACCTCTCGTAGACCACCCGCGCGCCAGGTTCGAATTCACTGGCAATAAAGCGGAAGGGACCCGAACCGGTGTAGTCATCAATCGGCTCGCCCGGCTCCAACTCTGCGACTCGCTTGGGCACGACGAAAAGAGGTAGACCACTGGGCTTGGCGAAAGCCGTGAGGATCAGGTCGGATGCGCTTTTCAGCTCGACAACGAACTCGTTCTGAGCGTTAATACGGATTTCTTCAACCTGCTGCATGAGCGCGCGCCCCATCCGGTCGGCCCGCCCCCACCGCTCGATGGATGCAACAGCATCTTCTGCAGTCACAGGCTCCCCGTCATGCCAGATCAGCCCTTCGCGCAGTAAAAAGGTATAGGTCTTTCCGTCTTCAGATGTCGACCATTCGGCCATCTGCGGTCTGACATTGCCATCTGCGTCGATGGCAATCAGGGTATCATATATCTTGTAGCCATGGTTGCGCGACTGATGCGACGTGCTTATGGTCGGATCGAGGGCGCCGAGACGGCTTTCCATTGCGATCGTCAGGGTTTGCGCTCCTGCGGCGGTTCCAAGCAAGAGGGCAGCAATACTCGCCCCGGCTAACAGACTGAAGTTCCTCCGACGTTCTACATTGGTCATTTGGTCCCCTTTCCAGACTATCCTCAACACTCGGTTGATTGTTGATCGCGTCACATTCTGCATATGAAATCTGTCATCTCACCTTGCCATGACCCTGTGGACGGCGTTGCGACTGCGTATCCTCACTTGCGCGGCAACACAAAAAACATCCTAGGTAGAGAACGGATATTCATATACAGAACGTTCGCATGGCGGATTGGGATGTGTCAACCAGAATTTTCCAGATGGTGTCGAAGTGCCATCCTTACACCCGGAGACTGCATTCAACGTATTGTTATATCGTCATAAAACTCAGAAAATGATAGCTGCGTGACGGTTGTCGCTCGGCTTTTTCACTCGCGCCGGTCTGGCGCAGCAGGCAGGCAAAGCCCCTTTGCAGGCATCATGTAGAGTGGCATTGAACAAAACACTTCTTCTCGGCAAGGTATCCGTCCGGTGCTGATGCGGTTTCAGTCGTTTTCGGCCTGCCAGTTCCAGGGCATGAGTTCGTCGATGCGGTTGATCTGTAATCGGGCAGGCGCTGGAGGACCCATGTCAGCCATGCTTCGGGGTCGACATCGTTCATCTTGGCGGTCTCGATGAGCGTGTATCCGTCACGCCGACCGCCAGCCACACCCGCGTGTTGCTGGGCACCGGGATCATTGCGCCAGTCCCTCGACCAGCGCCACGATCGCCGACAACGCGGTCGGACCCTCCACCAGTATCCGTCGGCCATCCGACAAGGTGATGTCGACGCGCTGCGCAGTGACGCAACCTGTCGAACGGGTGACCGAAGTGGGGGCCGTTGGAGCAGGGACCACACCCGCAATCTCGACAGGATGAAGTGGTCCCGGAAAATCGGACAGTCAGCTAAGGTGTATCCC
>NZ_JAMQML010000020.1:0-19809 GCF_030068685.1 Nitratireductor sp. GZWM139
GTGCAAGCCTTCACCCCCGCCCTTCGACAAGCTCAGGATGAGGGTGAAGGCACGGGAACGCCGCGAGCGGGGAGAGGGAGAGGGGCGAGGGGTGAGGGGCGGGCGTCGACACCTTTGTCGAGCTTCGCGGTCCGGCGGAAAAGCAATGCAGAATTGTCCATGGTCGAAAGCGGTGTCACTCTGTAGTAGTGGAAGAGAAGCCAGTCCCTCCCACCCCAGAGCGAGGCATTCATGACCGCGTCTTTCCTCTCCCATCTGCGTAAAGAACTCGATGGCCTGAAGGAGGCCGGGCTCTACAAGAGCGAGCGGGTCATTACCTCGATGCAGTCGGCCGAGATCGAGAGCGGCGGGCAGAGGGTGCTGAATTTCTGCGCCAACAATTATCTGGGCCTTGCCGACAATGAGGAGCTGCGCGAGGCGGCGAAGGCGGCGCTTGACCGCTACGGTTACGGCATGGCCTCGGTGCGCTTCATCTGCGGCACGCAGGAAGAGCACAAAGAACTGGAAGCGAAGATTTCCGGCTTTCTGGGCTATGAGGACACGATCCTTTATTCCTCATGCTTTGACGCCAATGCGGGCCTGTTCGAGACGCTGCTCGGGCCGGAGGATGCGATCATTTCGGATGCGCTCAACCATGCGTCGATCATCGATGGCGTGCGGCTGTGCAAGGCGCAGCGCCATCGCTACGCCAACAACGACATGGGCGCGCTGGAGGAATGTCTGAAGCGGGCCGAGGGCGCGCGCTTCCGGCTGATCGCCACGGATGGCGTGTTTTCCATGGATGGCATCATCGCCAATCTGGGCGCGGTCTGCGATCTGGCGGAAAAATACGATGCGATGGTGATGGTGGATGACAGCCATGCGGTCGGTTTCGTGGGTGAGAACGGACGCGGCACGCCGGAGCATTGCGGCGTGGAAGGCCGGGTCGACATCATGACGGGCACGCTGGGCAAGGCGCTGGGCGGGGCCTCGGGCGGCTATACATGTGGCAAGGGTGAAGTGGTCGACTGGCTGCGCCAGCGCTCGCGGCCCTATCTGTTTTCGAACACGCTGGCCCCGGTGATCGCGGCGGCCTCGCTCAGGGTTTTCGACATGGTGGCGGGCGGGGGCGGCCTGCGCCAGAAGCTCTATGACAATGCGGCGCGCTTCCGCGCCGGCATGGAAAAGCAGGGGTTCACGCTTGCGGGCGCTGATCACCCGATCATCCCGGTGATGCTGGGCGATGCAGCACTTGCCGAGAAGATGGCGTCGCGGCTTCTGGAGGAGGGCATCTATGTGATCGGCTTCTCCTTCCCCGTGGTGCCGAAGGGGGCTGCCCGTATCCGCACGCAGATGTCTGCCGCGCACTCGGCCGCAGACATTGATCGCGCGGTGGAGGCGTTTGGAAAGATCGGGCGTGAGCTTGGGGTGATCGCTTAGAGCGTTTTAGCGCAATTCCGGACGGATAACCGGTTTCCGCTTTTCCTGGAATTGCTTGTCTTGAAGGTGGGCGCAGGCCCCTCATCCGCCTGCCGGCACCTTCTCCCCGCAGGCGGGGGAAGGACGGCCACCCAAACACTCTGGAAGGATAGTCGACGATGTCCAACATGATGAAGGCGCTCGTTAAATCCAGACCCGAGGAGGGCCTTTGGATGGAGCGTGTTCCCGTGCCCGAGATCGGGCCGAACGACGTGCTCATCAAGGTGCGCAAGACGGCGATCTGCGGCACGGACGTGCATATCTGGAACTGGGACGAGTGGGCACAGAACACCGTGCCGGTGCCGCTGGTGACGGGCCATGAATTCGTCGGCGAGGTGACGGAGGTTGGCTCGGCGGTGACGGAATACAAGCCCGGCCAGCGGGTTTCCGGCGAGGGGCACATCGTGTGCGGCCATTGTCGCAACTGCCGGGCTGGGCGCGGGCATCTGTGCCACAACACGCTGGGCGTGGGCGTTCACCGCGCGGGCGCGTTCGCCGAGTTCATCGCGCTGCCGCAGCACAATGTGGTGCCGATCCCCGACAACATTCCCGATGAAATCGCGGCGATTTTCGATCCGCTTGGCAATGCGGTGCACACCGCGCTTTCCTTCGACCTGGTGGGCGAGGACGTGCTGGTGACGGGCGCAGGCCCCATCGGCATCATGGGCGCATTGGTGGCGCAGGCCGTGGGCGCGCGCAAGGTGGTCATCACCGACATCAATCCGGGCCGGCTGGAGCTCGCCAGAAAGCTTGGCGTGCAGCACACGATGAACGCGGCGGAAGAAACGCTGCCGGAGGTGATGCGCCAGCTCGGCATGACGGAAGGCTTTGATGTGGGGCTTGAAATGTCGGGTGCGGCTCCCGCCTTCCGCGACATGATCGACGTGATGAACAATGGCGGCAAGATCGCCATTCTGGGCATTGCGCCGGCGGGTTTCGAGATCGACTGGAACAAGGTCATCTTCAAGATGCTGCACCTGAAGGGCATTTACGGGCGCGAGATGTTCGAGACCTGGTACAAGATGATCGCGCTGGTTCAGACGCGGCTCGACGTGCGCGACCTGATCACCCACCGCATTGCCGCAGACGATTTCCGTGAAGGCTTCGCCGCCATGCGTTCGGGCGAGGCCGGCAAGGTGGTGATGAGCTGGTAGCGCCGCTGGAGCAATTCCAGGAAAAGCGGGAGCCGGTTTTCCGTCCGGAATTGATCTAATCTTCCAGTGCGGCGCGCTCCAGGGCTTCAAGGCCGGTGAGAAGGGCTGTGCGCTCTTCCGGCTTCATGCGGCCGAGAAGCCGCGTCTCGAAGCCGTGCGCGACGGGCACCATGTCCTCATAGGCCTTCTGGCCCACCCTGCTGAGGGTCAGGCGCTCCACGCGGCGATCCTGCGCGTCGGGCTCGCGCAGGAGCCAGCGCCGCTCTTCCAGCGAGGCGACGGCGCGGCTCACCTTGGTCTTGTGCATGGAAGAATGCGCGCCGATATCGGTCGCGGTCATGGTGCCGAACTGGCCGAGCGTGGCGAGTGTGCGCCATTCGGGCCGCGTCAGGCCGAGGCGTGCGCGATAGGCCTGAGAGAATTTGCGGCTGATCGCATCGGTGAGACGCGTGAGCCGATAGGGCAGAAAAGCCTCCAGTGCGAGGATGGTGCGGTCGGTTGCGTTCCGGGGGAAGCCGGGCGGGGGAACGGACGTGGTCATGTGCGGCGGTTTCTCCTTATGTTTCCCTCTCGAGCGCCGTGCGTCCATTTGGACGCAGAAAGGACGCTCTAACCTGTTGAACCCGCGCATCGTGTTTCCCGAATTTCGGGCCGATGCTCTGGTGCCGTTGATAGTTACATTCGCCATGGTTACGGTTGCAACCAATTCGTCGCTTCCCCGACTTCATGGAGGAATGAATGACCGTCCAGTACATGCCGGGCTTCGGCAATGACTTTGAAACGGAAAGCCTGCCCGGCGCGCTGCCGCAGGGGCAGAACTCGCCGCAGCAGCCCGCTTACGGGCTCTATGCAGAACAGCTTTCAGGCTCGCCCTTCACCGCGCCGCGCGGGACGAATGAGCGGTCCTGGCTCTATCGCATTCGCCCGAGCGTGAGGCACACCGGCCGCTTTACGGCGGTCAGCTTCGATGAGTGGAAGTCTGCGCCCAATGTGAACGATCACCAGCTTGCGCTCGGTCAGCTGCGCTGGGACCCGACGCCGATCCCGAACGAGAAGACCGATTTCCTGTCGGGCGTGCACACCATGACCACGGCGGGCGACGCGCAGGGGCAGGCCGGCATGGCGGCCCATGTCTACGCCTTCAACACGTCTATGGTGGATGACTATTTCTTCAACGCCGATGGCGAGTTGATGCTGGTGCCGCAGGAAGGCGGTCTGCGCATCAAGACCGAAATGGGCATCATCGAGATCCAGCCCGGCGAACTGGCGGTTCTGCCGCGGGGCATGGTTTTCCAGGTGGAGCTGATGGACGGGCCGGCGCGCGGCTATATGTGCGAGAATTACGGCGCGAAATTCACCCTGCCGGATCGCGGCCCCATCGGCGCGAACTGCCTGGCCAATCCGCGCGACTTCAAGACGCCGGTCGCCTGGTATGAGGAAAAGGAAACGCCCTGCCGGCTGTTCGTGAAATGGTGCGGCCAGTTTCATGTGACGGAGATCGGCCATTCGCCGCTCGACGTGGTGGCATGGCACGGCAATTACGCGCCTTACAAATACGACCTGTCCACCTTCTCGCCGGTGGGAGCGATCCTGTTCGATCATCCCGACCCGTCGATCTTCACGGTGCTGACCGCGCCATCGGGTGAGGAGGGCACGGCCAATATCGATTTCGTGATCTTCCCGCCGCGCTGGATGGTGGCCGAACACACGTTCCGCCCGCCTTGGTATCACCGCAACATCATGAGCGAGTTCATGGGCCTTATCAAAGGCCAGTACGACGCCAAGGAAGAGGGTTTCGTGCCCGGCGGCTCGTCGCTGCACAACATGATGCTGCCGCATGGGCCGGACACGTTCGGCTTCGAGAAGGCCAGCCATGGCGAACTGAAGCCGGTGAAACTGGAAGAGACCATGGCGTTCATGTTCGAAACCCGGTTCCCGCAGCATCTCACGCGCTATGCGGCCGAGACCGACACGCTGCAGGAAGATTACATCGACTGCTGGAAGGACCTCAAGAAGCGCTTCAACGGAACGCCGGAGGGCGACTGGTCCTGATCGACCAGAGCGACCACAGGCGATATGATCGGCGTTGGTCCGGTGGACCTGCGCCGATTGCGCGTCTTCCCCAACGCATAAAGGACATTGCATGAAACTCGCTACGCTGAAGAACGGAACGCGCGACGGCAAGCTGGTCGTCGTCTCGCGCGACCTGACCCGTTGCACGGACGCTTCCTTTCTTGCGCCGACGCTGCAGGCAGCGCTCGATGACTGGTCCCGGATCGCGCCGCATCTGGCAGCCCTTTCCGAAAGCCTGGATCACGGCTCGGTGCCGGCAGAGCGCTTCCATGAGCATGATGCGCTTTCGCCGCTGCCGCGCGCCTATCAGTGGGCGGACGGTTCGGCCTACGTCAATCACGTGGAGCTGGTGCGCAAGGCGCGCGGGGCGGAAATGCCTGCAAGCTTCTGGACCGATCCGCTGATGTATCAGGGCGGCTCCGACACGTTTCTGGCCCCGCGCGATCCGATCGTGATGGCGGATGAAGCCTATGGCATCGACATGGAAGGCGAGATCGCCGTGGTTGTCGATGACGTGCCGATGGGCGCGACGCCGGAAGAGGCGGCAGCGGCGATCCGGCTGGTGATGCTGGTGAATGACGTTTCGCTGCGTGGCCTGATCCCCGCCGAACTCGGCAAGGGGTTCGGCTTCTTCCAGTCGAAGCCGTCCTCGGCCTTCTCGCCGGTGGCGGTGACGCCGGAAGAGCTGGGCGATGCATGGAACGGCGGCAAGCTCTCGCTGCCGCTTTGCGTGGACTACAATGGCAAGCCGTTTGGCCGGGCCGATGCGGGTGTCGACATGACCTTCGATTTCCCGACGCTGGTGGCGCATGCGGCAAAGACGCGGCCGCTCGGAGCGGGTGCGATCATCGGTTCGGGCACGGTATCCAACAAGCTCGACGGCGGCCCCGGCAAGCCGGTTGACGCCGGTGGCGTGGGCTATTCCTGCATTGCCGAAATCCGCATGATCGAGACCATCAATGACGGCAAGCCGTCGACGCCCTTCATGCGCTTCGGCGACACGGTGCGCATCGAGATGAAGGATGGCGATGGCCATTCGATCTTCGGCGCGATCGAGCAGACGGTTCAGAAATACGAGAAAGGCGCGTAATGGCCAAGCAATTCGCATCCGCAGGCGACCTGACCGAAAAGAAGATCTCGTTTGACGAGATAGGCCGGGACCTCTGGGCCTTCACCGCCGAGGGCGATCCCAATTCGGGCATCATCATTGGCGACGAGTCGGTGATGGTGATCGAGGCGCAGGCAACGCCGCGCCTCGCCGAAAAGGTGATCGAGAAGGTGCGCTCCGTCACCGACAAGCCGATCAGCCATCTGGTGCTGACGCATTATCACGCGGTGCGCGTGCTTGGCGCATCGGCCTATCAGGCCCCGACCGTGATCATGAGCGACAAGGCGCGCTCGATGGTGGTGGAGCGCGGCAAGGAGGACTGGGATTCGGAATTCGTGCGGTTCCCGCGCCTGTTCCAGGGGCATGAATCGATCCCCGGCCTGACCTGGCCCACCACCACCTTCTCGCAGTCGATGACGGTGTATCTGGGCAAGCGCCGGGTGGACCTGATGTTCCTTGGTCGCGCGCACACGGCGGGCGACATCGTGGCGTTCGTGCCGGACGCCAATGTGATGTTCACCGGCGATATCGTGGAGTACCACTCGGCCTGCTATTGCGGTGACGGGCATTTCCACGACTGGCCGGCGACGCTGGAGGAAATCCGCGCTTTCGATCTGGACGCCATCGCACCGGGACGCGGTGACGCGCTGGTGGGGCAGGGCATGGTCAACGAAGCGCTCGACCTGACGGGCGATTTCGTGATGTCCACCTATCAGCCGGTGGCCCGTGTGGCGCAGGGCGGTGGCACGCTGAAGGAGGCGTGGGACGCCTGCCGCGCGGTGTGCGATCCGAAATTCTCCGACTATGCGATCTACGAGCATTGCCTGCCGTTCAATGTGGCGCGCGCCTATGACGAAGCGCTGGGCATCGATACGCCGCGCATCTGGACGGCAGAACGTGACCGCGAAATGTGGGACGCGCTGCAGGGATGACGTGATGAAGCGGGACGGCGCGACGTTTGGAGGACGCGCGCCACTCGCGATGTCGGCTTCCTTCTCCCCGCTTGCGGGGAGAAGGTCCCGGCAGGGGGATGAGGGGCTGGGGATGAGGGGCTGGCGGCGACCTGATTGAGACTGGTTTTGCCGCGCATCTGCTGATTGCCGATGGCGCTCGCCCCGCATCCATACCTTCTCCCCGCTTGCGGGGAGAAGGTCCCGGCAGGGGGATGAGGGGCTGGGGATGAGGGGCTGGCGGCGACCTGATTGAGACTGGTTTTGCCGCGCATCTGCTGATTGCCGATGGCGCTCGCCCCTCATCCTTACCTTCTCCCCGCTTGCGGGGAGAAGGGGGCGTCAGCGCTGGCGCTGTTTTTTCATGACCACCGACTTCATGACCGGAGTTGAGGGTCGTGCACTGGAAGAGGTTTGAGCCGCTTCTTTTTTGAGGAGAAGCGGCTGCAAGGGAGGGTGAAATCCAATGCCGCGTTACGAGTACAGTCCCTTTCCCTACGCGACGCCGCCTGAACTCGCCGAAGGGCATGTCGGGCAATATCCGGTCGCCATCATTGGCGCAGGGCCGGTGGGGCTTGCCGCCGCCATCGACCTTGCGCAGCGTGGCGTTCCCGTCGTCGTGCTCGATGACAATGATGTCGTGTCGGTGGGCAGCCGGGCGATCTGCTGGTCAAAACGCACGCTGGAGATTTTCGACCGGCTGGGCGTTGGCGAACGGATGGTCGAAAAGGGCGTGACCTGGAAGGTGGGGCGCCTGTTCCACCGCGACCGCGAGGTGTGGAACTTCGACCTTTTGCCGGAGGAAGGCCATAAGATGCCGGCCTTCATCAACCTGCAGCAATATTACGTCGAACAGTATCTGGTGGAGCGGGCGGCCGACTTTCCCGAGCTGATCGATTTGCGCTGGAAGAACCGTGTTGCCGGGCTTGAGCAGAAGGGCAGCGATGTGCGCCTTCAGGTGGAAACGCCCGATGGCGCTTACGAGATGGACGCGGCCTGGGTGATCGCCTGTGATGGCGCACGCTCGCCCGTGCGCGGCATGATGGGGCTCGATTTTGCGGGGCAGGTGTTCGAGGAGCGTTTCCTGATCGCCGATGTGGAGATGAAGGCGGACTTTCCCTCAGAGCGCTGGTTCTGGTTCGAGCCGCCCTTCCACAAGGGGCAGTCGGCGCTGCTGCACAAGCAGCCGGACGATATTTACCGCATCGATCTGCAGCTTGGCCCGGACGCCGATCCGGACGAAGAGAAAAAGCCGGAGAATGTGATCCCACGCATCGCCAAGGTGATCGGGCACTCGAAATTCGAGCTCGACTGGGTGTCGGTCTACACATTCCAGTGCCGCAGGATGGAGCGCTTCGTGCATGATCGCGTGATCTTTGCCGGCGACAGCGCGCATATCGTGTCGCCCTTCGGCGCGCGGGGCGGCAATGGCGGCATTCAGGACATCGACAATCTGTGCTGGAAGCTGGCGCTGGTGGTGCAGGGCGAGGCTCCGGCCTCGCTGATCGAGACCTATGACGAGGAGCGCGTTCACGGGGCGGATGAGAACATCCTGAACTCGGCGCGTTCCACTTCGTTCATGACGCCGAAGAGCGAGATGGAGCGCATTTTCCGCGACAGCATTCTTGAGCTTTCGCAGGAGCATGATTTTGCGCGGCGACTGGTGAATTCGGGCCGGCTTTCAAAACCGTGCTCGCTGGCCGGTTGCACATTGCAGGCGGCGTGGGATGGCGAGAGCCCGCTTGCGCCGGGCGAAGCGATGGCCGATGCGCCGGTGCGCGTGGAAGGCAGGGCGTCCTGGCTGCTCGGCGAGGCGGGCGGCGGTTTCGTGCTTCTGGCGGTCGATTGCGATCCGCCCATCGGCCTGCCTGCGGGGCTGCATGTGGTGCAGGTGACGCAACCCGGCGCTTCGGCGGTGGACGGTGTGGAGCATGTCGAGGACAGCGCGGGGGCGGTTGTGGCACGCTATGGCGCGGGGCGGCTTTATCTGTTGCGGCCCGACCAGCATGTGGCGGCGGTGTTCAGGCAGCCCGACGCCCATGAGATCGCCGCCGCCATGACCCATGCGATGGGGAGGGAATGACGATGGACAGAACGGATATCGGCCGTGACCGGCTGGGGACTGACGGCGATGATTTCTATGCGGCCCTGATGGCGGCGCATGAGGGGCTCAGCCTTGAGGAAAGCGCGCGGCTGAACGCGAAGCTGGTGCTGCTTCTGGCCAATCAGGTGGGCGATCTGGAAACGATCCGCAAGGTGTTGGCAGCCGCACGCGGCAGCGCCTGACAGGTGCATGAGAGAAGGGGCAGGCCGTTTCCCGGTCCTGCCCCTTTTCCGCTTCCTGCGGGCCGCAATCGGTGCAGCCCGCATCTGACGTAGCGCCTATTCGGCGGCGTCGACCTTGATGACGCCGCGGCGGATCTGGTCCTCCTCGATGCTCTCGAACAGGGCGCGGAAATTGCCCTCGCCGAAGCCTTCATCGCCCTTGCGCTGAATGAACTCGAAGAAGATCGGGCCGATGACGGTTTTGGAGAAGATCTGCAGCAGGATCTTGGTCATGCCGCCATTCACCACGCCTTCGCCATCGATCAGGATGCCGTGCGTCTTCATGCGCTCGATGGGCTCGTCATGGCCCTGCACGCGGTCATGGCTGCGCTCGTAATAGGTCTCGGGCGGGCCGGGCATGAATTTCAGGCCGTTGTCGGCAAGCCTGTCGGTGGCATCATAGATGCCGTCGGTGCCGACTGCGATGTGCTGGATGCCTTCGCCCTTGTATTTCTTCAGATATTCGACGATCTGGCTCGTGTCGTCCTTGGACTCGTTGAGTGGGATGCGGATCTTGCCGCAGGGGCTGGTGATCGCGCGGGAAACGAGGCCGGTGATGCGGCCATCGATGTCGAAATAGTGGATCTGCGTGAAACCGAAGAGCTCACGGTAGAAGTCCCACCACTTGTCCATGTTACCGCGATAGACATTGTGGGTGAGGTGATCGAGATAGTAGAAGCCGACGCCTTCCGGGCGCGGGTTCTTCTCGCCCAGCCAGTCGAATTCGGCCTCATAGGCCGAGCCTTTGTCACCATAGGCGTCGATGAAGTAGATCAGCGAGCCGCCGATGCCGACAATGGCCGGCACGTCGAGCGTCCTGTCGTCGGCTTCATAGGGCTCTGCGCCCTTGGAAACCGCATGATCGAAGGCTTGCTTCGCATCGACCACGCGCCAGGCCATGGACGGTGCGCAGGGGCCATGCTCGTCGACGAAGCGCATGGCGTGGCTGCCGGGCTCGGCATTGACGATGTAGTTGATGTCGCCCTGACGCCAGACGGAGACCTTCTTCGTCTTGTGACGGGCCACTTCCGTGTAACCCATCTTGGTGAACAGATCGGCGAGTTTTTCCGGCTCCGAGTGGGCGAATTCGACGAATTCAAAACCGTCCGTGCCGGCCGGGTTTTCCTTCGTGATTTCCGGGGGCGGTGCGTCGTGGGGGAACGGACCCATGGAATAACTCCTCCTGAATTGGGAAAATGTGCGCGTTTTTCAACGCATGGGGCATTTTAGGCGGAGTGGCCTGCAAGCGGCTTGCATTCTGGGGCGCATTTTGTGACAAGAGCGCGTGGATCGTGCATGTTGGAGGAGAATTGCATGGCTGAAGCGCGTATCGACGGATATGACCGCAAGATATTAGCCCTCTTGCAGGTCGATGCCCGGCTCACCAACAATGACTTATCGGAACGGGTAAACTTATCGCCCTCGCAATGCTCGCGCCGCCGGCAGCGACTGGAGGAGGAGGGCTATATTTGCGGCTATGCCGCGATGCTCGATCGTGACCGGCTGGGCTTTCCGCTGGTCAACATCATCACCGTAACACTCGCCACGCACAACCCCGACAATGCCCGCCGTTTCGGCGAATTGCTTGCGCGGTTGCCCGAAGTGCAGGAGGCGCACGCGCTGACCGGCGAGATGGACTACATATTGAAGGTCGTGACGCCCGACCTCAAATCGCTTTCCAATTTCGTCAATGGCGTGCTGTTGCCGCATGATTCGGTGCAGCATGTGAAAAGCGCCATTGTTCTGGAGACCCTGAAGGAAACCGGTGCGCTGCCGCTCTGAAAGTGCTTTGCGTTACGAATCTTGTGAGATTTTCCTCTTTATTGTTACATAATTTCCACTAAAGTCACGGCTGGACGGAGGGCGCGTTTCCAGAGGATACTTGGCGTGACGGCCACCCCGCGAAGAAAGGGAGTTCTTCGGGCGGAGACGCATCAGCCGTAAACAACGATACGAAGCGTTCGCTGGCGCTTTGACCATGCAATCGGGAGGAGAAGCATGAAATCATTTTCCGTGAGAAAATTAGCCCTGGCGGCTGCCGTAGCGGCAAGCGGGCTCGTGGGCGCTTCGGTGGCCTCGTTCGCGCAGGAGGTGACGCTGAGGCTGCACCAGTTCCTGCCGCCGCAGGCGAATGTGCCGAAACTGGTGCTCGACCCGTGGGCCGACAAGGTGGAGAAGGATTCGGGCGGGCGCATCAAGATCGAGCGTTATCCCGCCATGCAGCTCGGCGGCACGCCGCCGCAGCTTTACGATCAGGCGCGTGACGGCATCGTTGATATCGTCTGGACGCTGCCGGGCTCCACGCCGGGCCGCTTCCCCTCCACGGAAGTGTTCGAACTGCCCTTCATGATGACCAATGCCGAGGCGACCTCGCGCGCCTATTGGGATTTGTACGAAAAATACATGAAGGACACGGAATTCAAGGACACACATGTGCTGGGTGTCTGGGTTCACGGTCCGGGCATGCTGCACTCCAAGGCGCCGATCGAGAAGCTCGACGATCTGAAGGGCATGAAGATCCGTGCCCCCACGCGCATCATCAACTCGCTTCTTGGCCAGCTGGGCGCGACGCCCGTGGGCATGCCGGTGCCGCAGATCACGGAATCGCTCTCCAAGGGCGTGATCGATGGCTGCGTCATCCCCTGGGAAGTGACGCCGGCGCTGAAGGTGCCCGAGCTCGTTTCCAACCACACGGAATTTGGCGGCGATCAGGCGCTCTATACGACGACCTTCGTTCTGGCGATGAACAAGGCGAAGTATGACAGCCTGCCCGACGACCTGAAAAAGGTGATCGACGACAATTCCGGTCAGGAATTTGCAGCCTTTGCCGGCAGCACGCAGGCAGGGGCTGATGGTCCGAGCCGCCAGATCGCGGTGGATCGCGGCAACAACATCATCCAGATCAGCGCCGAGGACACCGAAACCTGGAAGAAGGCCGCCGAGCCGGTCTACGCCCAGTGGGTTGAGGAAATGAAAGAAAAGGGCATCGACGGTCAGAAGCTGATCGATGAAGCCCGCGCCCTGATCGACCAGTATACCGGTCAGTAAGGTCCTGAGGCCATGAAACCGAGGCGGGCCCCTGCGGTCCGCCTCTTTTCTGAACGGTCTCGCCGCTTCGGCATGGGCGAGACGATCCGATCTTTCAACTTTGCATCGGTCCGGTGGGAACCGGCGGGCTCCGGCTCCGCAGGCGTTCGGGCGCTTGCGTGGGAAGAAGTGGCTGGCTAACGTCATCGGACCCCGCTGAAAAGGTACAAGGCTGAAAAGGTACAAGGCCGAAAAGGTGCAAGCCGAAAAGGTACAAGAATGAGTGGGAACGCCATGGGAAGGCACGTGGGACTGAACGTGCGACGGCACGTGGGACTGGACGTGCGACGGCACGTGGGACGGGAAGGCGCATGAGACTATCGAGCATCATTGTCTGGCTGGCCAGGACAATGGCCATTCTGGGCGGGATCGTTCTGGTGGCGGTGATCGTCATGACGGTCGCCAGCATTACCGGCCGCGCGTTGGTGCGCTTCGGGCTCGGCCCCGTGCCGGGTGATTTTGAACTGGTGCAGGCCGGCGTCGGCTTTGCCGTCTTTGCCTTTCTGCCCTGGTGCCAGCTCAATCGCGGTCATGCCACGGTGGACATTTTCACCGCTTTCCTGCCGGGCAGCGTGAACCATGTGATCGATCTGGTGACGGAGATCATCATGACGCTGGTTCTGTTGCTGATCGCCCGCCAGCTCTATTACGGCATGATCGACAAGCTGAGCTACAGCGAAACCACCTTCATTCTCCAGTTTCCCCTGTGGTGGCCCTATGCGGCCTGCCTGGTGGCGGCTGTCATCGCGGTGATCGTGTCTATCTACATGGTCTTCGTCCGCTATCGTGAATTCAGGGCCGGAACGCCGACGCCGGGGCTCGGGCAGGGGAGTGTTCATTGACCAATCTTGAAATCGGGCTCTGGTCCTTTCCGTTACTGCTGCTTCTGATCTTCCTGCGTCTGCCCATCGGTCTCGCCATGCTTCTGTGCGGGCTCGGCGGCAGCTGGATCGTGTTCGGCAATGTCACGCCGGTGCTCGCCAAGCTGAAGAACGAGACCTATTCGACCTTTTCCGGCTATTCGCTTTCCATCATTCCGCTGTTCCTGCTGATGGGGCAGTTTGCAACGCTGGGCGGCATGTCGCGGGCGCTGTTCAAGGCGGCTGAAACATGGATGGGCCACCGGCGCGGTGGTGTGGCCATGGCGGCGGTGGGCGCATGCGCCGGCTTTGGCGCGATCTGCGGCTCGTCGCTGGCGACGGCGGCGACGATGAGCCAGGTGGCGCTGCCGGAGCTGCGGCGCTACGGCTATTCGGGCGCGCTCGCCACGGGCACGCTGGCGGCCGGCGGCACGCTCGGCATTCTTATCCCGCCATCGGTGATCCTCGTCATCTATGCGATCCTGACCGAGCAGAACATCGCGAAACTGTTCGTTGCGGCCCTCGTGCCGGGCGTTCTGGCTGCTGTCGGGTACATGCTCGCCATCTCTATCTATGTGCGGCTCTGGCCCGACTCCGCCGGCACGCGCGAGCGTGCGCCCTATTCGGAGCGGATGCGGGCGCTGCTCGATGTCTGGCCGGTGCTGATCGTGTTTCTGGCGGTTGTGGGTGGCATCTATCTGGGTGTCTTCACGCCGACGGAAGGCGCTGCGGTGGGGGCGGCGGGCACGGGCCTGATCGCGCTCATCAATGGCGGGCTGACACGCGAAACCTTCGTGGAATCAATCCTTGCGACGGCAACCGCCACGGCGATGATCTTCTTCATCGTTCTGGGTGCCGGGTTCTACAATTCGTTCCTGGCGCTGGCTCAGGTGCCGCAGCAGATGGCGGCGTTTGTGAGCGAGCAGGGCTACAGCCCCTGGATGGTACTGACGCTGATCCTGCTGCTTTATCTCGTGTTCGGCTGCGTGATGGACTCGCTGTCGATGATCCTGCTGACCATTCCGATCTTCTTCCCGATCGTCACGGTTCTGGATTTCGGGCTGGGCGCGGAAGAATTCGCGATCTGGTTCGGCATTCTGGTGCTGATCGTCGTGGAGGTGGGGCTGATAACGCCGCCCGTGGGCATGAACCTGTTCGTCTTGAACTCGATGGCCAAAGACACGCCGATCTCGGCGACTTATCGCGGTGTTCTGCCCTTCGTGATGAGCGATATTCTGCGGGTGGCGCTTTTGACGCTGTTCCCGGCGATATCGCTGTTCATGTTGCGCTGGCTTTATTGAGGACACAAAAAAGCGGGGCCGGAAATCGGCCCCGCTTTTTTTAGCGATCAATCACGTCCGGGCGGTGCTTCTTAAAGACCGCGTTCCTTGATGATGCCGTAGAGATTTGCCGAGCGCGCGCCGCTGCGGCAATAGGCGAAAACCGGGCCGGGAAGCTCTTTCAGAGCCGCTGCCATGTCGGTCACGTCGTCCATTGTCATGGCGCCGGAAACCACCGGCACATGGCGGAAGGAGAGCCCCGCCTCTTCTGCAGCGCGGGCGATGCTCTCGACTGCGGGCTGGCCTGCTTCTTCGCCCTCGGGGCGATTGCAGATGATGCTCTTGAAACCGGCTGCCTTCACGGTCGCGATGTCTTCCACCGTGATCTGCGCGGCGACGGCGTACTCTTCTGAAATCTGACGAATGTCCATACTGTCTCGTTCCGCTGTTTCGTTTGGCGTCGAATATAGGGTGCGACCCCGTCTTATGCGAGGTCGGCAAAGCCTCCGCCGGTCAATGCAAGCTGGCGAAGCAGCGGCGCAGGCTCAAAGAGCGGGTTGCCGGTCTTCTGATGCCAGTGCTCCAGCCGTTCGACGATTGTCCTGATGCCGAAGCGCTCGGCCCAGAACATCGGGCCGCCCTTGGCGACCGGGAAGCCGTAGCCATTGACCCACACCACGTCGATGTCGGAGGCGCGGGCGGCAATGCGCTCCTCAAGGATCTTCGCACCCTCGTTGATCATCGGGTAAAGCGTGCGCTCGGTGATCTCGTCCGCGCTGATCTCGCGCCGTTCGACGCCGAGTTCCGCAGCCTTCTTCTCGATGAGCTCCTGAACGAAGGGGTCAGGCTTCGGTGTGCGGGAGCCTTCCTCATAGAGATAGAAGCCGCGTCCGGCCTTCTGGCCGAAATGGCCCGCTTCGCACAGCGTGTCGGCGATGGGGGCGGTGAGACCGAGCGACTGGCGGTGCTTCCAGCTGATGTCGAGGCCGGCAAGGTCGACCATCTGGAACGGCCCCATGGGCCAGCCGAAATCGGTGAACACGCGATCGACCTGCTCGGGCGTTGCGCCGGAGAGGAGAAGGTCTTCGTTCTGCTCGCGCCGGGCGGCAAGCATGCGGTTTCCGACGAAGCCATTGCACACGCCGACCACGACCGGAACCTTGCCGATTTTACGGGCAAGGGTCAGCGCGGTCTTGATGACTTCGGGCGCGGTCTCGTCGCCGCGCACGATCTCCAGAAGCTTCATGACGTGGGCGGGAGAGAAGAAGTGAAGGCCGACCACATCCTGCGGACGCTTCGTGGTGGCCGCGATCTCGTTGACGTCGAGATAGGAGGTGTTGGAGGCGAGGATCGCGCCGGGCTTCAGCACGCTGTCGAGCGCGGTGAAGACCTGACGCTTCACGCCCATGTCCTCGAACACGGCTTCGATGACGATGTCGCAGTCGGAAAGGTCTGCATAATCGGTGGTGCCGGAGATCCGCGCGATCCGCGCTTCCTTCTCTTCAGGCGCGATGGAGCCGCGCTTGACCGACCCGGCATAGGTTTTCTCGACATGGGCGAGACCGCGCGCAATGGCGTCCTCGTTCATCTCCAGAATGGTGACGGGAATGCCGCCATTGGCCAGCGCCATGGCGATGCCCGCACCCATCGTGCCTGCACCGATGACGCCCGCGCGGGCGATCTTGCGCGCCTCGGTCTCGCGACCGACGCCGGGCACTTTGGTGGCTTCGCGGGTGGCGAAGAAGAGATGACGCTGGGCGGCGGATTCGGCGCTGTCGCGGCGCTCCAGAAAGAGTTCGCGCTCGCGGTCGAGTGCTGCGTCGAACTCCATGGTGATGGCGTTGCGGACGGCTTCGGCCGCCGTGTGCGGGGCGGTGAGGCCGCGCGCCTTCTTCGTGACCGCCCTGACCGCTTCGTCAAAGGCGGCGAGGTCGACGGCGAGCTTTTCGGCGCGTGCGCGGATGTGGGGGTGTGTGTTGCCGGAGGCCGCCTTCTCGCGGGCGAATGCGATGGCTTCTGCAAGCAGATCGGTTTCGGCCAGCCGGTCGACCGCGCCAAGCCGCACCGCTTCGTCCATGCCGATGGGCTTGCCGGAGACGATCATCTTCAGCGCCGCTTCGGGGCCGACCAGGCGCGGCAGGCGCACCGTGCCGCCGGCGCCCGGGATGAGACCCAGATTGACTTCGGGAAGGCCGATCATGGCGCTCTTGTCGGCCACCCGGTAGTGGCAGCCGAGCGCCAGTTCGAGGCCGCCGCCAAGCGCGGTGCCGTGGATGGCGGCCACGGTGGGCTTGTCGATGCTCTCGAGCATGGCGATAAGGTCGGGAAGGCTCGGCTCCTTCGGTGGCTTGCCGAATTCGGAAATGTCGGCTCCGGCAATGAAGGTGCGGCCTGCGCAGGTGATGACGATGGCCTGAACGGCGTCATCGGCTTTTGCCTGCTGCAGCGCTTCGAAGAGCGGCGCGCGCAGCGCATGGCCGAGCGCGTTGACCGGGGGATTGTCCAGAGTGAGGACGGCAATGCCATTGTCCCGGGTGATCTTTACGGTGTCGCTCATTCAAAGTCCTCTCGTCATCTGAAGTGACCAGTTTGCCGTGCGGCGTGGGCAAATGCAGCGCGGCATATCGCCCGTTGGGAAATGTTCAGGCATCGGGCGCGGTGCTGCGCAGGAAGTCTGCAATGAGTGCGACCGTTTTCTCGGGCTGCTCGATGCAGGGCAGGTGACCGGCGTCTTTCACGATCTCGAACCGTGCGCCTTCGATGAGCCCGGCAAGCGTGCGCACCAGATCGGGCGGGGTCGAGCCATCGTGATCGCCGACGATGCACAGGGTGGGAAGTTTCAGGGTGGCTGTCGATTCCGTCAGGTCGGCATCGCGCAGGGCAAAGCCGGTGCCGGCATAGCCGTCGACCGTGGTGCGGGTGAGCATCGCGGTGTAGCCGATGAAATCGGCGTTGTCCGGCGAGCGGAAGGCGGGCGTGAACCAGCGTTCGAGGATGCCGTCCGAGATGGCGGCAATGCCTTTCGTGTTCACCGCCTCGATGCGGTTGTTCCAGAGGTCGTCATTGCCGATTCTGTGGGCGGTGTCGCAGAGCACAAGGCGCGACACGCGATGCGGATGCCAGGTGGCGAGGCCCTGGGCGATCATGCCGCCGACCGAAAGGCCGATAATGGTGGCTCCGGAAATGTCCAGATGGTCGAGCAGGGCGGCCAGATCATCGACGTGATCGGCAAGCGCATAGGGCTGCGGCGTGGCCTCGGAAAGGCCATGGCCGCGCTTGTCATAGAGGACGATGCGGTAGTCGGCTTCAAGCCGCGCGACGACGCCATCCCAGATGCGGAAATCTGTTCCCAGCGAGTTGGAAAAGACCAGAACGGGCTTGCCGACCGTTCCCCTGACCTCGTGATGAATGACGACGCCGTTTACCCGCACAAAGCGCATATGCTCTCCTCCCATAGTTTGCCGTTAGGCGGCTTCTGTATGGGAGAAGGGCGCGGCGTCGTCAATGATCGGAAGTTCGAAACGGCCTTGGGTTCTGATCCCAGAGCGCCGTGCGTCCATTCGGACGCACAAGGGACGCTCTAACCTGTTGAACCTACGCATCGTGCTTTCCGAAAATCGATTCCGATTTTCGGGCCGATGCGTTAGCCGGCCATCGTCATTTCGACGGGACCGTTCAGCGAGTTGGAAACGGTGCAGCGGGCCTTGGCGCGCTTGATGAGCTCTTCGCACTGCGCCTCGTCGGGCATGGTGTCGAGCGAGACGGTGGCGGCGTAGCTGCCGATACGGTCGGGCAGATCCTCGGCCTTCTTGCCGCTCACTTCCACGGAAACCGTGCCGACTTCGATCTTCATTTCCTGCGCGGCGTGGTGGAAGGAGAGCGCAAGGCACGCGCCGAGCGCGGAGATCATGAAGTCCACCGGCGTTCCGGCCTCTTCCGTGGAGGGCGAGGTGATGGCGACATTCTGCTTCGGCGCGGTGTCGACATTGATGACCTTGCCAGGGCCGATGGCCGTGGTGAAGGGACCGTAGGTTTTCGCTTTGATGCGGATCGCCATGTTTAGAGACTCCAGAAAGGCAATTCAGACGCGCCACATGTAATGGCGCGCCTGTCCCGCGTCCACCGGAGATGAGGCGAAGCCCCGGCGACCGATTGCCGACGGAGAAGAGGCGAAGCCTCAGCGGCCGGTTGCCGGTGCGCCGAGCCCCCAGCTCCCGCGCAGATCATCGGCTGTCGCGAGCGGCGTGCCAAGCGCGGTGAGGGATGCAGCGACACTGGAAACGAGGGCCGCATTGTCCGGCGCGATCTTGCCATCGGGGCGTTGCAGATTGTTCTCGAAGCCGACGCGGGCATGGCCGCCCAGAAGGCAGCCCGCAGTGACGCAGGCGGCCTCGCGCGGGCCGAAGGCGCAGAGCATGAAATGCGCGAAATCCGGCATGGTCCCGTCAAGGAAGGGCAGGAGATCGGCAGGATCGGAGCGCTGGCCTTCCGTGTAGCGGCCGAGCACGTAGAGAACCGGAATGTCGGGGAAGGGGATGAGGCCGTGCGCCATCATGCGCTTGAGCTGCAGCGCCTCTTCCGGGTGGTAGAGGATGATCTGCGGGGCGATGTTCTCGGCGCGCATGAAGGAGAGAAATTTTGAAAATTCCTCTTCGTGCGAGGCGTCGGGCACCAGTTCGCGCAGGGCAAGCGATACCGCTTCCGGGCGCACTTGGCGCACCACATCCATCTGCTCGCGCACGCCATAGCGCCCCACGGCCTCGGTGGTGATCTGGATCACCAGACGGTCGCCGACAGCCTTCCTGATGGCGGCGATGGCGTCGCGATAGGCATCGGCATCAAGGATGTGACGGCCTTCTTCATCGCGCACATGGCAATGGATCATGGCGGCACCGGCTTCAAGGCAGGCCGCTGCGGTTTCGGCCAGCTGGGCGGATGTCTGCGGCAGGGCGGGATGGTCCGCGCGGGTGCGGCGTCCACCATTGGGGGCGACGGCGATGGCGGCGCGATGGGCGTTTGCAGATGCGCTCACGGAATACTCCATTTGAAGCATTTAATATCAACTTGCAACACTTGTTGCATACGCCGAAGCGCCCGTCTAGGATGAGCCATCATGGATCGCGCCACACTTGCTGACCGCATTACGGAATCCTTTGAAGACCTGCCGGGCCAGCTTGGCGCGGCGGCGCGCTACATTCTCGACAATCCGGGCGATGTGGCGCTGCTTTCCATGCGCGAGCAGGCGCGGCGTGCGGGCGTTCAGCCATGGACGATGACGCGGCTTGCGAAGCGTTTCGGCTTTGATGGTTACGACGAACTGCGCCAGCTTCACGGCGAGGCGCTGAAAGAACAGGCGCTCGGCTTTGCCGGCAAGGCGGGGGAGCAGGTTGCCAGGCAGAGGCAGGGCGGGAGTCATGCGCTGGCGCGCGATATCGCCGCGCAGACGGCGGCCCAGCTTGGCAATCTCGCTGACGCCGGCACGCTGGAAGCGCTGGCGCGGGGGGGGGGGCCCCC
>NZ_JAMQML010000020.1:19863-76350 GCF_030068685.1 Nitratireductor sp. GZWM139
CGCCGGCACGCTGGAAGCGCTGGCGCGCGCTGCGGCAACCCTGGCCGCAGCGCGCCGCATCTATTGCTTCGGGCTGCGCTCGAGCCACGCGGTGGCGGCGCATTTCACCTATTCGATGACCTTTCTCGGCGAGAAGGCGCATCTGCTCGACCATGTGAACGGGGCAGGGCTCGACAAGCTGCGCCACGCGACCGCCGATGACGTGTTCTTCGTGACCACGGTTGCGCCCTACACGCGGGCGACGGTGGAAGCGGCGGCCAGCGCCCGGGCGCTGGGGCTGACCGTGGTTGCGCTGACGGATAGCGCCGTTTCACCGCTCGCCAGCCTTGCAGACCAGTGCGTGATCGTTTCGACGGAGAGCCCGTCCTTTCTGCACACGATGACGCCGGCCTTCGCGGCCGCCGAAATTCTGGCAGCGCTCGTTGCCGGCGAAGGAGGCGAGGAGGCGCTCGCGGAAATCGCAAAGACCGAAGCGCTGCTTTCCACCCTCAACACCCATTTGCTCGATCCCGCGCCGCGTGCGCATCGTTCTGGAAAACCCAAATGACACACATTCTGCATCGTCAGATCCATGCCTCACTGCCGGTCGCCAAAGGCGGCCGTGGCGTCGAACTCTTCGATGAGGCGGGCAATGCCTATATCGACGCATGTGGCGGCGCTGCCGTCTCGTGCCTCGGCCATGGTCACCCCGATGTGGTGGATGCGCTGAAAAAGCAGGCGGAGACGCTCGCCTATGCCCATACAAGCTTCTTCACCAACGAGCCGGCCGAACAGCTCGCGGATCGCCTGATTGCGGGTGCGCCCGAGGGCATCAGCCATGCCTATTTCGTGTCTGGCGGTTCGGAGGCCAATGAGGCGGCGCTGAAGATGGCGCGCCAGTATTTCGTGGAAAAGGGCGAGCCGCAGCGGCGCAGGATCATCGCCCGCCGGCAGAGCTATCACGGCAACACGCTGGGCACGCTGGCGACCGGCGGCAATGAGTGGCGGCGCGAACCGTTCAGGCCGCTCCTGATCGAAACGCACCACATCGACCCGTGCTACGCCTATCGCTACCAGGAGGCCGGAGAGAGCGAAGAGGCTTACGGCCTTCGCGCGGCGCAGGCGCTGGAAGACAGGATCAACGCGCTGGGGCCGGACACGGTGATGGCATTCGTCGCCGAGCCGGTGGTCGGGGCCACGGCGGGCGCCGTGCCGGCGGTGAGCGGCTATTTCAAACGCATCCGCGAGATCTGCGACCGTTATGGCGTGCTGCTCATTCTTGACGAGGTGATGTGCGGCATGGGACGCACGGGCACCATGCATGCCTGCGAGCAGGACGGGATTGCACCGGACATGCTGACCATCGCCAAGGGGCTCGGCGGCGGCTATCAGCCCATCGGCGCGGTGCTTCTGGGGCAGCACATTTTCGATGCCTTCGCGGAAGGGTCGGGCCTGTTCCAGCATGGCCACACCTATATCTGCCACCCGATGGCGTGCGCCGCCGCGCTGGCCGTTCAGGACGTGATCGAGCGCGACGGGCTTCTGGCCAATGTGCGCGAGATGGGCGCTTATCTGCGTGAACGCCTTGAAGCGCGTTTCGGCAACCACGCCCATGTGGGCGACATTCGCGGGCGGGGCCTGTTCCTCGGTCTCGAACTGGTGGCCGACCGCGGGACGAAGGAGCCGTTCGATCCGGCGCGCAAGGTCCATGCAGCGGTCAAAAAAGAAGCGATGAAACGCGGCCTCATGGTCTACCCGTCCGGCGGCACGATCGACGGAACGCGCGGCGACCACGTGTTGCTGGCTCCGCCCTTCATCATCGACAGGGCCGTCGCGGACACGATTGTCGAGCGGCTCGGAGAGGCGGTGGACGCGGCTACAGGGTAATTTTACGTAAACGGAGGAGGAAGAAATAATCCGCAGGAAAAACAGAAGTTTGTGTTTTGCGCGCTAATGGCGTTGACACAGATTTCAGTCATAGCAAATTGCAAATTGCGCGTCCGAGCCATTGACTCGCGACGGGGGGCGTTTAACGCTTCACGTCAGGTCTTTGCGGGCCGCGCTTTGCCGGGCATCTCGCACGCAATGCCCGGCTGCGGTTGTTCGGTCCGGACCGACCACGGCATCTTTCGACGTGCACGTATGCGTAAAGCATCATTTCATTAGGGAGACGCACTATGAAACCTCATCGCATTCTCGGTTTTGGCCTCGCGGCCGCGATGCTCGGCTCGCTGGCGACCGGGACGGCCAGCGCCCAGGAGCAGCGCTTCGTTTCCGTCGGCACTGGCGGCGTGACGGGCGTTTACTATCCGGTTGGTGGCGCGATCTGCCGCCTGATGAACCAGAACCGTCGCGAGACGGGCATTCGCTGCTCGGTCGAGTCGACCGGTGGTTCCGTCTTCAACGTCAACGCCATCAAGGGCGGCGACCTGGAATTCGGCGTCGTGCAGTCTGACGTTCAGTACAATGCCAACAAGGGCGAAGCCAATTTCGCCGACGGCGGCGCACACGACAAGCTGCGTTCGGTCTTCTCGCTGCATGCCGAGCCGCTCACCCTGGTGGCGCGCAAGGAAGCAGGCATTGCATCCTTTGACGACCTCAAGGGCAAGCGCGTGAACATCGGCAATCCGGGTTCGGGCCAGCGCGCCCTCATGGACCTGCTGATCGCTGAAAAGGGCTGGACGAATTCGGACTTCGCCGTTGCTGCAGAGCTGGCCCCGGCCGAACAGAGCTCCGCACTGTGCGACAACAACATCGATGCGTTCGCCTACACGGTCGGTCACCCGGCTGGCGCCATCCAGGAAGCCACCACGACCTGTGACAGCGTGATCGTGGCTGTCGAGGGTGAGGCAGTCGACAAGCTCGTTGCCGACAACCCCTACTACTTCAAGGCGACGATCCCGGGCGGTATGTATCGCGGCACCGACAATGACGTGAACACCTTCGGTGTTGGCGCGACCGTCGTGACCTCGGCTGATGTACCCGATGACGTTGTGGCTGCTTTCGTGGACGCCGTGTTCAAGGACTTCGACGCGTTCAAGGCACTGCATCCGGCACTTGCCAACCTGACGCCTGAGAGCATGGTCAATCAGGGCAACTCCGCCCCGATGCATCCGGGCGCAGAAGCCTACTACAAGGAAAAAGGCTGGCTCAAATAAGCCGGTTTAAAAAAAAGGGGGCGCCCGCCATGCGGGCGCCCTTCTTTTCCCAATGAAGAAAACGCATCAAGAGGGGATGGCGCATGGCGACGAAACCTGAAACCGCTGGCAAGAATTCAGCGCCACTGAATGACGACGAACTTCAGGATCTTGTTGCGTCATCCGATACCGGAGCGCGCGATCCCGAAGGCACTGCCGGCTATATCATTGCCGGTGTTGCGCTTTGCTGGTCGCTTTTCCAGCTCTACATCGCGTCGCCCCTGCCTTTCACACTGACCAGCATGACCGGCCTGCCGCTGGTGTTAAACGATGCGCAGTCGCGCGCGATCCATCTGGCATTCGGCCTGTTTCTCGCATTCATGGCGTTTCCGGCGCTGGCTTCCAGCCCGCGAAACCGCATTCCCGTAAGCGACTGGGTGCTCGCCATCGTGGCGGCAAGCTGTGCGCTCTACATCTTCGTTTTCTACCGCGACCTCTCGCAGCGGCCCGGCCTCCCGATCACACAGGATCTGGTGGTGGCGGGCATCGGCATGGTGCTGTTGCTGGAAGCGACGCGCCGCGCGCTCGGGCCACCGCTCGCCGTGGTCGCCATTGTCTTCCTGCTCTACGTCTTCTTCGGATCGTCAACCTTCGTGCCAGACATCATCCGCTGGGGCGGCGCTTCGTTCAGCCGCGCCATGGATCAGATGTGGCTCTCGCCGAACGGCGTGTTCGGCGTGGCGCTGGGCGTTTCGTCGGCCTTCGTGTTCCTGTTCGTGCTGTTCGGCTCGATGCTGGACCGGGCGGGCGCGGGCAATTTCTTCATCAAGCTCGCCTTTGCGCTGCTTGGCCATCTGCGTGGCGGACCGGCCAAGGCGGCGGTTCTGGCCTCGATGATGACCGGTCTGATTTCGGGTTCCTCCATCGCCAATGTGGTGACGACGGGCACCTTCACCATTCCGCTCATGAAGCGCGTCGGCTTCTCGCCGGAAAAGGCGGGCTCCGTCGAGGTGGCGAGTTCGGTCAACGGACAGATCATGCCGCCCGTCATGGGCGCGGCCGCGTTCCTGATGGTCGAATATGTCGGCATTCCCTATTTGCAGGTGATCAAGCACGCGTTCCTGCCGGCCGTGGTCTCCTACATTGCGCTGCTCTATCTGGTGCATCTGGAAGCCGTGAAGAAAGACATGCCGGTGCTTGAGAAGCGCCAGTCGCACCCGGCCCTGGTGGCCCTGATGCGCTCGGGCATCGTCATTTCGTCCATCGTCATTCTGATTGGCGTGATCTACTACGCGATCAACTTCATCAAGTTCATGCTGCCGAACCTCTCGGCGCCGGTGCTGATGGCAGCCCTGCTGATCGCCTATGTGGCGCTCATCTGGTATGCGGCCAAATCGCCGGATCTGGAGATGGACGACCCGAATGCGCCGGTGGTGGAACTGCCGCTGCCGGGCGAGGTTATCCGCACTGGTCTGCATTACCTTCTGCCGCTTTTCGTGCTCGTCTGGTCGCTGATGGTCGAGCGCAAGTCGCCCGGTCTCTCGGCCTTCTATGCGGTGCTGCTGCTGATCGTCATCATCGTCACGCAGAAGCCGTTGAAGGCGCTGTTCCGTGGTCTGCAGAGCGCAGACCAGCGGGCGGCCTTCAAGGAAGGTTTCGACGATCTGGTGGTCGGCCTCATTCTCGGCGCGCGCAACATGATCGGCATCGCCTGCGCCACGGCGGCAGCCGGCGTCATCGTCGGCACGGTCACGCTGACGGGCATTGGTCAGGTGATGGCCGAGTTCGTCGAGTTCCTGTCGGGCGGCAACATCCTGCTGATCCTCGTCTTCACGGCGCTGATCAGTCTGGTGCTGGGCATGGGCCTGCCGACCACGGCGAACTACATCGTGGTCTCCTCGCTGATGGCTCCGGTGATCGTGGAGCTGGGCGCCGCCAATGGCGTTCTGATCCCGCTCATCGCCGCGCACATGTTCGTGTTCTACTTCGGCATCATGGCGGATGTGACGCCACCGGTGGGGCTAGCCTCCTTTGCGGCTGCGGCCGTTTCGGGCGGCGATCCGATCAAGACCGGCTTCACGGCGTTCTTCTATTCGCTGCGCACGGTGCTGCTGCCCTTCATCTTCGTGTTCAACACCGATCTGCTTCTGATCGATGTGAGCTGGGCGGGCGCGATCTGGGTGACCATTCAGGCGACCGTCGCCATGTTGATCTTTGCGGCTGCGACGCAGGGCTTCTTCATGGCGCGCAACAGGCTTTGGGAGTCGGCGGCGCTGCTGCTCGTCACCTTCATGCTGCTGCGTCCGGGTTTCTTCCTGGATCTGGTTCAGCCGCCCTATATCGAAACCGAACCGACGAAGATCTTCGAGGCGGTTGCCGAGGAGCCCGATGATGCGGAAATCCGCTTCACGATCCGCGGGCCGAACTTCGACAATCCCGACGAGATCGACGAGCGCACCATGGCGTTCAATCTGGGGGCTGCGGGCGAGCCGGGTGAAGCCCGCTTCGAGGCAGCGACCGGGCTGGTTGCACAGATCGACGGGGAGCGGGTGCTTCTGGAAGAGCCGTTCGACATGAACAGCCTCGCCGGCAAGACCCTTGCAAGCCTCGATTTCTACGCCGACGAGCCGGTTCAGATCACTTCAGTCGAGGTGAGCGACGAAGGGCGCATGCCGCGCGAGATCTTCTATCTTCCGGCCGCTCTTCTGCTGGCGCTGGTGATGTTCCTGCAGCGCCGCCGCGGGGGCACGCTGACCGGCAATCCGAAAGCCGGTGCGCCGCGTTCGGCAGAAGCCTGAAAGGATTAGGATCCATGTATAAGGACATTCTCGTTTCCATCGATCTGGGGCATGCCGAGGGGGAGGTGCGCACGCTGGAAACAGCGGTCGATTACGCCCGTACCTTCGGTAGCCGCCTGCATGTGATGACGGTTGTGCCCGATTACGGCATGTCCATCGTCGGCGGCTTCTTTCCCAAGGGGCATGAGCATGACGCGATCCAGCACGCCAATGAGGCGCTGCATGAGTTCACGAAGAAATATGTGCCCGACGAAATCAAGCACCGGCACATTGTCGGCCATGGATCGATCTATCGCGAGATCCTGCGCTATGCGGGTGAAGTGAAGGCGGATCTGATTGTGCTGTCGGCTTCGCGCCCAAGCCCGGAGGATTACCTCATCGGGCCGAATGCCGCGCGCGTTGTGCGGCACGCATCCATTTCCGTTCTGGTGGTGCGCTAGCGTTTTTTGCGCAATTGCCGAGCCGGTAATCGAACTCAAAAAAACGGCCGTGCTTCCTGAGGGAGCGCGGCCGTTTTTTGTGTCTGCCTGTCTTGCAGGGATCAGCGTTTCTTCCCGTCTTTCGCGTTGTTCGGCGCGTTGTTCGGCGGGTCGTCCGGGCTGTCGTCATCATCGAACAGGATGCGCTCTGCCGCTCCGTCGAGATCCTCATACTGGCCGCTCTTGAGCGACCAGAGGAAGGCGGCAAGGCCGACTGCGCCAAGGAAGAGGGCAATCGGAATGAGAATGACGAGATTGGTCATGCCGCAGCCTCGGCTAGGGGCGCGTTGTGGCCCTGTGTCGGGGCCTTTGCTTCTGCCGGTCCGACCAGACGCCTGTCGGTGCGCAGGCGCAGCGCATTGCCGATGACGATCAGTGACGACAGCGACATGGCGACCGCCGCCACGAGTGGCGTGACATAGCCAAGCACGGCGATCGGAACGGCCAGCAGGTTGTAGATGATGGCCAGGCCGAAATTCTGGCGGATCAGGCGACCGGCGCGGCGCGATACGTCGCGGGCGAGCGGCACGGCCAGCATGTTGTCGCGCAGGAACACGAAATCGGCGGCGTTGCGGCCAATGTCGGCTGCCGTGGCGGGAGCCATGGAGACGTGTGCCGCGGCAAGTGCGGGCGCATCGTTCAGCCCGTCGCCGACCATCAGAACCTTGCGGCCTTCGGCTGCGAGCGCGCGCATCCGGTCAAGCTTCTCGCCGGGCAGGACGCCCGCCTGAAAACGCTCGACGCCGAGTTTTTCGGCAATGTCACGAACCTGTTCTTCGCTGTCACCGGAGATGATCTCGACGCTGACGCCGTTCTTCTGCAGGAAGGCGACGGCTTTCTTCGCGTCGGGCCGCAGCCGGTCTTCGAAACGGAAGGCGGCCAGTTCTTCACCATTGCGCGAAAGGACGGTGCCGCCGGCGTCATTCTCATGCGCGTCTTCGCGACCAAGCGACCAGCCTGCGCGGCCAAGCCGCCAGACGGTGTCGCCGGAGCGCGCCTCGATGCCAAGGCCCGGCACCTCCTCGACACTGTCGAAGGCGGTGGTTGCGCGGGCGGAACCCGCAGCGCGCAGAATGGCGCGGGAGAAGGGGTGGCGCGAGTGGGAGGCCACGGAGGCGGCGATGGCGAGAACCTGCGGGTCGATGTCAGCCAGATTGCGCAATTCGGGAATGCCGAGCGTGAGCGTGCCGGTCTTGTCGAACACGGCGGTGTCGATCTGGGCGAAGCGCTCCATGGCCGCGCCGTCCTTCACCATGATGCCGTTTTCAAACAGCCGGCGGGCGGCGACGACCTGAACGATCGGCACGGCAAGGCCAAGCGCACAGGGGCAGGTGATGATGAGAACGGCAATGGCGATGGTGATTGCGCGATGCCAGTCGCCGCTGGCAGCCATCCAGCCCAGAAAGGTGATGAAGGCGGTGGCGTGGACCACCGGCGAGTACAGTGCAGAGGCGCGGTCTGCCAGCCGGCGATAATGCGCGCGACCACCTTCGGCCGCCTCCATGAGGCGCATCATTTCGGCAAGGAAGGAGGTGTCGGCGGTGGCGGTCGATTCCATCACCAGCGGCTGGGTGAGGTTGAGCATGCCGGCGCGCACATCCGAGCCGGGCTTGACCGGCTGGGGCGCGCTTTCGCCGGTGGCCATGGAGCAATCCAGCTCCGAAGCGCCGGTCATGACCACGCCGTCGACGGGAATGCGTTCGCCAGCGGCGACGACCAGCTTCATGCCGGGCGTGACTTCCTGCAGCGGAAGATAATCGCGACCGCCATCCTCGGCGACGACCAGCGCGCCGCGTGGAGCAAGGCGGGCAAGCCCCTTCACGGCGGTGCGGGCGCGTTCGCGCATCACGTGGTCGAGCGTGCGTCCGATCAGAAGGAAGAAGAGGAGCGAGACCGAGGCGTCGAAATAGGCGTGCTGGCCGCTGTTAATGGTCTCATAGATGCTGAGCCCGTAGGCAAGCGATACGCCGAGCGCGATGGGTACATCCATGTTCATGCGCCCGTGGCGCAGCGCGTTCCAGGCGGAGCTGTAGAAGATGCCGCCGGCAAAGACGAGCGCGGGCAGGGCGATCAGCGCGGAGAGCCAGTGAAAGAGATCGCGCGTGCTGTCCTCCGCGCCGGACCAGACCGACACGGACAGAAGCATGATGTTGCTGGCGGCAAAGCCGGAGATCGCCACGGCGCGGATCAGCTGCGACAGGACGGGGTCCTTGCCGGATTCGACGCTGTCGAACAGGTGGGCGGCGTAGCCCAGCCTGTTCAGCGTATCGATGATGGGCGGCAGTTCGCCATCGCGCCATTTCACGCTGACGCGCTTGGTGGAGAGATTGACGCGCGCGCCGACAACGCCGTCAAGCTTGCCGAGCGCGCTCTCGATTGTCTGAATGCAAGCACCGCAATGGACGCCGGGCACGGAAAGATCCGTCTGCTTCAGGCCTTCGCCGACGGTGCGGCTGGCGAGAAGGATTTCTTCCGAACGCGGCCCGGCATCGCGGGCCTGTTCCGCTTCCAGCGCCATTTCGGTGCCGGGGGCGCAACAGCTCATCTCAGTGCTCCGTCCTTGATGACGATGCGACGCACGTCGCGATAGGGATGGTCGAGACCGGCTTCGGCGGTGATGCTGACGACCCAGGTGCCGTCACCGGGACCATGGTCGACGCCGAAAGCGCCATCGGGGCGGCGCTCAAGCTCGAGCGTCGTGTCTTCGTCCGCCGTCACGGGACGGTGCATGATCAGCTTGACGCCGTCGAGCGGGATCAGGCTGCCGCTGGCATCGGTCAGGCGATAGGTGATCGCGCCGTCCTCAACGATGAGGTCGCCGTTCCAGCCGAGTGCGGCCTGCGCGCGGCCCTCTGCCGCACGCTCGTTGAAGGTCTGGCTCGCCACATAGCTGTTCTTGACGATAAGGCCGGTCCAGCTCGAATTGGCGTAGAAGGCCATGGTCAGGTTCACCGCGATGATGACGCCGAAGAAAGCGATCATGATGGCGAGCATGTGCCACCCGGTGAAGACTTTCTGCTTTTGTGCGCTGCTCATCGTGAGGCCTCCGGAATGTTGAAGCTGGCCCGGTAAACGTCGCTCTCGAAGCTGGCCTTGTCTTCAACAACAAAGCTGAACCTTTCGCCGGCCTCGTCGAGACGGTCCGCAGGCAGGGTGACGAAAATGCGCACTTCACGCAAGCGATCCGGCTCCACGGGCACGGAGGCCGAGCGGCCTTCCGCCTGATCGAGGCCGACCACGTTCATTGTAGCACCCGGCAGGCCGTCGAGCGACAGCACGATTACACGCGGTTCCGGGATCATGTTCAGGAGCTTGACCGTGTAGCCGTTGCGCACGGAGCCGTCGGACAGAAGCACATATTGCGGATTGCGGTCGTGCAGGACGTTCACTTCCAGCCGGTCACGGGTCAGGAGGGCGTAGAGCATGGCCAGACCGACCAGCGACCACGCGCCGAAATAGACGAAGGTGCGCGGGCGGAAGATCTTCTTCCAGCGGAAATGCGCGACCTTGTCGGTCAGGCGGCCGTTTTCGTTGCGCACGCGGTCGGGGTTGATCGCGTCGGTGCCGCCGGCGGTGGCGAGCGCCATGTTGGCATTGTAGTCGGAAAGGGTCGCATAGGAGATGAGACCACGGTCGCGACCCAGCTTGTCCATCACGCCGTCGCAGGCGTCGATGCACAGCGCGCAGGTGATGCACTCGAGCTGCTGGCCGTCGCGAATGTCGATGCCCATCGGGCAGACCGCCACACAGGCGTTACAGTCGACGCAGTCGCCAACGGTCTGACCGGCTGCCGCAGCTTTCTTCGCATGGCGGGTGCGGGGTTCGCCGCGCCAGTCGTTGTAGGTGACGGTCAGCGAGTTTTCGTCGAGCATGGCCGCCTGAATGCGCGGCCACGGGCACATATAGGTGCAGACCTGTTCGCGCATCAGGCCGCCGAACACATAGGTGGTGGCGGTCAGAACGGCGATGGTGATGTAGGCGACGGGGGCCGCCTTACCGGTCACGAGGTCGATGAGCAGGGCCGGGGCGTCGGCGAAGTAGAACACCCAGGCACCGCCTGTCGCCACCGCGATCAGAAGCCATATCAGGTGCTTGGAAAAGCGCTTGCCGAGCTTGTTGACCGACATGGGCGCGCCATCAAGCTTGATGCGCGCATTGCGGTCGCCCTCAATGGCGCGTTCCACCACGAGGAAGAGGTCGACCCAGACCGTCTGCGGGCAGGTGTAGCCGCACCATGCGCGTCCCACCGTGGAGGTGATCAGGAAGAGCCCGATGCCGGCCATGACGAGCAGGCCCGCGACATAGAAGAATTCCTGCGGCCAGATCTCGATGAAGAAGAAGTAGAAGCGCCGGTTGGCCAGATCCACGAGCACGGCCTGATCGGGTGCGTAGGGGCCGCGATCCCAGCGAATCCAGGGCGTCAGGTAATAGATGCCCAGCGTGACCAGCATGATCAGCCACTTGAACCGCCGGAACTGCCCGGAGGCGCGCTTGGGGAAAATCTTCTTGCGCGCGGCGTAAAGCGATTGCCGCTTGCCGGCGGAGTTTACAGCTTCGGCATCAAGTCGTTCGACGTCGTTGCTGGCTGCATTGTTCGTAACAAGGGTCATTCGGCGGCTCGCAGACTGCTCGGTATTGAAGTTTCTAGTCTCTCAGGGTGCACCAGTGCATTGATCCCGATCAAAGCCCTTTTTGCGCGCAGGGAAAGTCGACGTTACGTCGCTGCGACAAAAAACCCGGCCAGATGGCCGGGTTTTTGCTTTCCGTATGGCGCTGCGGCTACTGGCCGCCACCAAGGGAGTAGACGTAGACGGACAGTTGCTTGACCGTCGGATCGCCAAGGCGGGCCTGCCAGGCTGGCATGACGCCGTGCTTCGGCTGACGCACCTGCGCGGCGATTTCCCGCTCGCTGGAACCGTAGAGCCAGATCGCATCGGCCAGGTTCGGCGCACCGAAGGTGATGTCGCCCTGGCCATTGTCGCCGTGGCAGGAAGCGCAGTTGTCGGCGAAGACCTGTGCACCGGCCTCGGCCAGCGCCGGGTCGGACGGCGTTCCGGTGAAGGACACCACATGGACGGCCACCTGACGGATCTCGTCAGCGCTCAGGATGTCGCCGAAGGCCGGCATTTCGCCGAAGCGGGTGTCGTCGTCGCCAGCAAAGCGCACGCCGTGCGCGATGGTCTGGTGAATCGATTCGATGTCTCCGCCCCAAAGCCAGTCATCGTCATTGAGGTTCGGATAACCGGCAGAACCCTGCGCGCCCGAGCCATGGCACTGCGAGCAGTTGACCTTGAACGCGGCGTCGCCTGCTGCGGTCGCAAAGCGGCGCAGCGTCTCGTCGGCGAGAATCTCTTCAAGCGACTTGTCGGCGATGGCCTGACGCAGATCGGCCTGCTGTGCAGAGACCACGTCCATGGTGGTGGAGAACTCGCTGCGGCTGGAATAGCCCAGAACGCCCTGGGTGGCGGAGCTGACCAGCGGCCATGCCGGGTAGGCGACGGTGTAGCCGATCGCCCACACGATGGTGGCGTAAAAGGTCCAGACCCACCAGCGGGGCATGGGGTTGTCGAGTTCCTTGATGCCGTCCCACTCATGGCCGGTGGTCGAGACGCCGGAAACCTCGTCGATATCTTTCTTCTCACTCATCTCAATCGTCCTTAAGCGGGATGCGTGCGGCTTCTTCGGCGCTCTTCTTGCTTCCGGGACGGAAGGCGAAGATGACCACGCCGATGAAGAAGACGGTCATGGCCAGTAGGCCCCAGCTATCTGCGAACTGTCGGAGCGCTGTATAGGCTTCCATGATTTATCCTCCTCACCGATATCCGGCCGTTTCGTCGTAGGTCGAGAAATCAACCAGCGTGCCGAGCATCTGCAGATAGGCGATCAGCGCGTCCATCTCCGTCAGCGCGTTGGGGTTTCCGTCGAAATCACCCAGAACGGCCTTGGGATAGCGTTCTTCGAGCCCGGACGTATCCGCATTCGGATCAGCCTGGGCGCGAATGTCCGCATTGGCGTTGAGCACCATTTCTTCCGTGTAGGGCACACCCACGCGCTGATTGGCGATGAGCTCGGTCGAGAAATCGTTGATCTCGAGCGGGGTGTCCTTGAGGAAGGCGTAGCTCGGCATGATCGATTCCGGCACCACGGAGCGCGGCTCGATCAGATGGTCGACGTGCCACTCGTTGGAGTAGCGGCCACCCACACGGGCCAGATCCGGGCCCGTGCGCTTCGATCCCCACTGGAAGGAGTGATCGTACATCGATTCCGCCGCCAGGCTGTAATGGCCGTAACGCTCCACCTCGTCGCGGAACGGACGGATCATCTGGCTGTGACAGGTGTAGCACCCCTCACGGACATAGATGTTGCGTCCGGCCAGCTCCAGCGGCGAGTAAGGGCGCATGCCCTCCACCTTCTCGATCGTGTTCTCCAGATAGAAGAGAGGCACGATCTCGACGATGCCGCCGACGGTAACCACGAGGAACGATCCCACCAGGAGCAGTGTGGCGTTCTTTTCGATGATCTTGTGTTTGTCCAGCAATGCCATCGTGTGGGCTCCTTAACCGGCGTTTTGAATGGTGGCTGCGGGCTGTACGACAGTGCCGCCGATCGGCTCTTCCTCGCGCTGGTGGCCGAGGATGGTCATGGCCAGGTTGTAGGCCATGACGATGCCACCGAGCAGGAAGAGCACGCCGCCGAGTGCGCGCAGCACGTAGTAGGGGTGCATTGCAGCCACGGTTTCGGCGAAGGAGTAGACCAGGAAGCCCTGAGAGTCGTACTCGCGCCACATCAGACCCTGCTGGATGCCGGAGACCCACATCACGGCCGCATAGACCACGATGCCGAGGGTGGCGAGCCAGAAGTGCCAGGTGACGAGCCGCAGCGAGTAGAGACGCTCGCGGTGCCACAGCTTCGGAACCAGATAGTAGAGTGCGCCGAAGGTGATCATGCCGACCCAGCCGAGCGCACCGGAATGCACGTGACCGATGGTCCAGTCAGTGTAGTGCGACAGCGAGTTGACGGCCTTGATGGACATCAACGGACCTTCGAAGGTGGACATGCCGTAGAAGGCAACGGCCAGAACCATCATGCGGATGATCGGGTCGGTGCGCAGCTTGTCCCATGCGCCCGAAAGCGTCATCAGACCGTTGATCATGCCACCCCAGGACGGCATCCACAGCATGATCGAGAAGACCATGCCCAGCGTCTGCGCCCAGTCGGGCAGGGCGGTGTAGTGCAGGTGGTGCGGACCGGCCCAGATGTACAGGAAGATCAGCGCCCAGAAGTGAATGATCGACAGACGGTAGGAGTAAACCGGACGGTCGGCCTGCTTCGGAATGAAGTAGTACATCATGCCGAGGAAGCCGGCGGTCAGGAAGAAGCCCACCGCGTTGTGGCCGTACCACCACTGGGTCAGTGCGTCCTGAACACCGGCAAAGAGCGAGTAGCTCTTGGAACCGAAGGGCGAAACGGGAACAGCAAGGTTGTTCACGATGTGCAGCATCGCGATGGTCACGATGAAGGACAGGTAGAACCAGTTGGCCACATAGATATGTGGCTCCTTGCGCCTCATGATCGTGCCGAAGAAGACGATGAAATACGCCACCCAGACAATGGTGAGGAACAGATCCACATACCATTCCGGCTCGGCGTATTCACGGCTCTGGGTGATGCCCAGAAGATAGCCGGTTGCCGCCATGACGATGAAGAGCTGATAGCCCCAGAACACGAACCAGGCCAGATTGCCGCCAAACAGGCGCGCCCGGCTCGTACGCTGCACCACGTAGAACGAGGTGGCGATCAGCGCGTTGCCGCCGAAGGCGAAGATAACGGCCGAGGTGTGCAGCGGCCGGGTGCGGCCAAAGTTGAACCACGGTTCGATGTTCAAATCCGGGTAGGCAAGCTGGAGCGCCACGATGACGCCAACCAGAAAGCCGACAACGCCCCAGAATGTCGTTGCGATGACGCCGTACCGTATCGGACCGTCCATATAGCCGTCGGTGTCGGCCTTGAGCGGTATCGATGCCGCGCCCTCGGGCGCAAAGCTGGTGTTGCGCATCAACACGATCGCCGATCCCAGCAGGACAAAGAACAGAACCCACATATGGGCCTGAAAAGCTGAATCCTGCGCCAGACCCGCAGCGGCCAGAGCTGCAAAAGCAGCCAGGCCGACCAATACGATCTCGGTGCCAAATCTCATTGCTGTTTCCCCAATCCAGAAAAGCTCGCGGGAATCCGTTCCCCGATTCCCACATTCAACGCATCTCTTAACGGGAACCGAACTGCCTTGATCTGCGTCAAAGCTGCGCGCCCCCAGCCATGAAAAACAGTTTCCGTTCATTATGAGGGATGGTCAACATGCAGCGCGCAGGCGAACAGATCACCGGTACAGTGCCGGCAACCCGTTATTCAGAAGCGGTTCCGCGCTATACGAGCTATCCGACGGCCCCGCATTTCCATGCAGGAATCGGCGCAGAAACCTTCCGTGGATGGCTGCAACAGACGGGCAGCAGCGACGACGTGTCGCTCTATGTACACATCCCTTTTTGTGATCGGCTGTGCTGGTTCTGCGCCTGCCACACGAAAATGACCCGCCGTTACGAGCCGGTCGCGGCGTTTCTGGACGCGCTCCTTAGTGAAATAAAGACTGTGGGAAACGTGCTGGATGGCAATGGGCGCATCCGCGCGCTCCATTTCGGCGGCGGCTCGCCCACCATGCTCCGGCCCGAAGACGTGCTGCGGCTGGGCGCGGCGCTGAAAGACGCCTTCAACTTCGCCGATGATGCGGAGATCAGTGTCGAACTCGATCCCAACGATATGGACGATGCGCGGTTCGACGCGTTTGCGGCCATCGGCATGACGCGCGCCAGCCTTGGCGTGCAGGATTTCGACCCGAAGGTGCAGACGGCCATCAATCGCGAGCAGACCTTTGAACAGACCAGGGGCGTTGTGGATGGCGTTCGCGCGCGCGGCGTGCACTCGGTCAATCTGGACCTGCTCTACGGCCTGCCGCACCAGACGCTTGAAAGCGTGGCCGATACGATCAGGCAGGCGCTGACGCTTTCGCCGGATCGCATCGCGCTTTTCGGCTATGCGCATGTGCCCTGGTTCAAGAAGCACCAGACGATGATCGACGAGGCGTTTCTTCCGGGGCCGGAAGAGCGCTTTGCGCAGCAGCAGGAAACGGCGCGCATCATCCGCGAGGCCGGATATGAGGTGATCGGGCTCGATCATTTCGCAAAGCCGGATGATCCGCTGGCGGTGGCTGCGCGGGAAGGGCGGCTGTTCCGCAATTTTCAGGGCTATACGGAAGATGCCTGCCGGACGCTGATCGGGCTCGGGCCTTCATCGGTGTCGCGCCTGCCGCAGGGCTATGCGCAGAACACGCCGGCGACTGCGAATTACGAGCGCATCGTCAGCGAAGGCGGTCTTGCCACGGCGCGGGGCATCGCGCTCAGCGAGGAGGATCAGGCGCGGGCCTGGGTGATCGAGCGGCTCATGTGCGACTTCGCCTTTTCGGGCGAAGAGGCGATCCGGCTATTCGGCGAATGCGGACGGCGGATCGTGAGCGAGGCGCGTCAGGCGGACGAAGAGGCCGGACTGGTGGAAGATGGCGGCACCTTCAGCCTGCGTGACGAGGCGCGGCCGCTGGTGCGTTCGACGGCTGCGCTGTTCGACCAGTATCTGAAGCGTGGCGGCGCGCGCCACTCTGCTGCCGTGTGACCGACGCGCGGCTTGTTGCGTCAGCGCAATGAACCGTGGCCCGAAGGCCGCTATCCTGCGTGTCGAAGCCATCGAGCTGAATGCCTGAGTGGAGGATGTTTCGGTCTGGAGGAGGCGACGATGCGACAGACGCATTTGCGTGCCGGGATGACGCTTGAGGAGATCATGGAGCACTGGCCGGACACGGTCGCGGTGATGCTGCGCCATCACATGCTGTGCGTGGGGTGCCCGATCACCGCGTTTCATTCGGTGAGCGACGCCTGCCAGGAACATGGCATCGATGAAAAGGCGTTCAGGCGTGAGCTGGAACTGGCAATCACGGAGGGCTGACGGATTCTGACCCCAGGGTCAGGACCCTAGCTCTCCTTGCGGGCCTCGGCTTTCAGGAGCAGGCGGTGCGGGCTGATCACCACGACACGCTTGCGGCCACCGCGAACGATGCCGTCCTTCTCCCATGCCTGAAGGACGCGGCTGACCGTGTGCAGCGTCGCGCCGGTCATCTCCGCGATGTCCTGCCGGGTGATCGGAAAGTCGATCTCCACCCCTTCAGCGGTCTTGCGTCCGGTCTGCTTGACGAGGCGCAGGAGAGCATGGGCCACCCGCTGCTCGACCTGCTCGGTCGACATTTCGACAACGCGCGTGTGCGCGTCCTGCAGACGGCCGCCGACGGTCTTGTAGGTGTTCGCGCCAAGTGAGGGGAAGCGTGCGGTCAGTTCGTCCCATTTCGCGTTGGGCCAGGCGAGCGCCACGCATTCTGCTGCGGCGACTGCGGACGCCGGATAGGTGCTGCGGCCAAGGGCGGCTGCGATGCCGAACAGTTCGCCGACGCTGATATAGCGCACGATCACCTGTTGCCCCTCGGGCGTTGAGCGAACCACGCGAATGTGGCCATCGAGCAGGACGTAAAACGATTCCGCTTCATCGCCCTGGGCGAAGACTGTCGCGCCTTCGGAAAAGCGCAGGGGCTGGGCATAGCCCAGAAGCGTCTCCAGCTCCCGGCGCTCCAGCCCCGAAAAGCTCGGCAGATCGGCAATCAGCGAAGGGTCGAGGCCCGGCATTTGCAACTCCGCGTTCAAAATCGCGCTTTTTTTAGACCGTCTTTGCGCTAGCGCAAATTCTCGCGGCGCGAAAGCCGCTAGAAAAACACTCAGAGAGCCACCCAAAAGGATATCCAACGGCTCTTCATGAGATGCTGCTGCGACAACCAGCGGCGGTGCGCACCGGCCAGTCCGGTAGCGTCGACGCAGCAGCCGGCCGGACGGAATGGGGGAAGCATCCGTCCGGCCCTACCTTTTCAGGAGTTGGCGATGGCTGTACCGAGATTGCGGGCCTATGAGGGGCCGGCGGTGTTGTCCTATGGGTTTCGACCCTTCTTCCTTCTGGGTGCAGCCTATTCGGGCCTCTCCATTCTCGCCTGGTTGCCCATCTATATGGGGCTTCTTGAAACGCGCAGCCTTTTCCTGCCGGTCGACTGGCATGTGCACGAGATGCTGTTCGGCTTTCTGGCGGCTGTCGTCGCCGGCTTTCTGCTCACGGCCATTCCCAACTGGACCGGGCGGCTGCCCGTGCAGGGAACGCCGCTCGCGGTTCTGGTCGCGCTGTGGATCGCGGGGCGGGTGGCCATCTACTATTCCGCATCGCTTGGATGGTGGCAGGCCGCCATCATCGACAATGCGTTTCTCGTGGCGCTGACGCTGGCGGCTGTGCGCGAAATCGTTGCCGGCCGCAACTGGCGCAATCTCAAGGTGCTGATGCCGCTCGCGGTTCTTCTGCTCGCCAACATCCTGTTTCATGTCGAGGTGCAGACGGCCGGGATCTCCGATGTGAGCCGCCGGCTTGGCCTTGGCGCAGCCATTGTCCTGATCATGATCATCGGCGGGCGCATCATTCCGAGCTTCACCCGCAACTGGCTGGTGCGCGAAAATCCCGGGCGTCTGCCCGTGCCGTTCGGGCAATATGACGTCGCGTCGCTTGTTGTCTCAACTGCGGCGCTTACCCTGTGGGTGTTTCTGCCCGAGGCGCTGCTGACGGGCGTTCTGCTTGCAATCGCCGCAGTCTCGCAGGCCGTGCGCCTGACGCGCTGGGCCGGTGAGCGCACCGTGCGGGACGCGCTGGTGCTCATGCTGCACATCGCCTATGCCTTCGTGCCCTTCGGTCTCGGGCTGCTGGCGCTCTCGGCGCTGTTGCCCGAGAGCGTGCCGCAGGCCGCCGGGTTTCATGCGCTCGGCGGCGGCGCCATTGGCGCGATGACGCTGGCGGTCATGATGCGCGCGACGCTGGGGCACACCGGGCGCATGCTGAAGGCCGGACTGGCGGGAGGCGTGATCTTCGGTGCTGTCTGCGTGGCCGCAATCGTGCGCGTCTGGGCTGCTTTCGAGCCGGGACTGGCCTGGGTTCACATTTCCGGAACGGCCTGGATGATCGCGTTTCTCGGGTTTGCGCTGCTCTACAGCCCGGCGCTGCTCAGGGCGAGGCGTTCGTCCTGAGGCTCTTCCTCAAGGCGTGTCATTTTATCGAAGAGAACTGCGTTCGGGCAGAAGGACGGCGGCTGGCGTTTTGTTTCTCCGGCAGTTGCCGCCAGCCAGCCCCGACAGGAATCGGCATTGCGGCAGCGGGCGCAGGTGCGAACGGCCGAGGCGAGCGTCAGGCCAAGGCGATCGGCAGCGAGCCGCTGCAAATCCACATCGCAGCGGTCCATCATCTTGCCCATCAATTTGGCATGCGTTTCAATTTTCTGGGACAAGCGTTTCATTTCCGACTCCAAACATTAATCGGAGACTATCACCTGTTACGATACAGTGCGCTTTGCGCTGGATCAAACAGTTGGCAATTGTGCCATGGCCGAGGCTTGCAGTGACACGCACGTGCGGAAATAATGCGCACCACAAACGAACCCGTTGCGGAAGGGGCAATCTTGGGTCACGATTTCGATATTGCTGAACCGGCGCGCCGCACCGGGGTGCCGGGCTATGTCGTTGCCATGGGCGGCAGTCTGATCCTTCTGGCCGCCCGCCTGTGGATGGGGCCGGCGTTCAGCGGCATCTGGATCATCTTCCTTGCATCGCTCACGGCCCTTTACGCCGCGATCCTTGGCGGGCGTGTTGCCGGAATTGTCGCGGTGGCGCTGGTTGCCGGAGCCGTGGCGCTGGTCGGCGTCGTGGACACGCTGCCGCTCTCGCTTCCCGTGTTTGCCGCGCTCATCGCCTTTCTCATCCTTATCGCCCATGTGGGCGCTGCCTATTTCAACGCCGAAGATGCGGGAAAGCTGGTGCGCCAGCAGCTTGCGGCGCGCGACGCGCATCTGAACTCCATTCTCGACACGGTTCCGGACGCCACCGTGGTCATCGACCACAAGGGAACGATGGTGTCGTTCAACCGCGCAGCAGTGCGCCAGTTCGGCTATACGGAAGACGAGGCGCGCGGCAACAATGTGAAAATGCTGATGCCCGAGCCCTATCGCGGGCAGCATGACGGCTATATCGAGCGCTACAAGACCACGGGTGAACGCCGCATCATCGGCATCGACCGCGTGGTGGTCGGTCAGCGCAAGGATGGCTCTACCTTTCCCATGAAGCTCGCTGTTGGCGAGATGAAGAGTGGCGGGCGCACCTTCTTCACCGGTTTCATCCGCGACCTGACCGAGCGTGCGGAAACCGAAGCGCAGATGGAAGAGGTGCAGGCGGAACTGGCGCGTCTTGCCCGCCTCAACGAGCTGGGGGAAATGGCCTCGACCCTGGCGCATGAACTCAATCAGCCGCTTTCGGCCGTCTCCAACTATGTGCAGGGCTGCAAGCGGCTCCTGAACGATCTGGATGACCCCGTGGCCGAGCGCATGCGCGATGCGCTGGAAGAGACGGCGCGGCAGTCGCTTCATGCCGGACAGATCATCCGTCATCTGCGTGAATTCGTCTCGCGTGGTGAGAGCGAGAAGCACCCGGAAGACCTGCAAAAACTGGTCGAGGAGGCGGCTGCACTCGCCCTGATGGGCTCACGCGAGCTCGGCGTGCACACCGTCTTCGAGTTCGAAGCCGGGCTTGGCAGGGTTTTCGTGGACCGGGTGCAGATCCAGCAGATCTTGATCAATCTCATGCGCAATGCCATGGAGGCGATGCGCGAGAGTGACGGTCGCGAGCTCAAGGTGGCCGTGGCTTTCAACGAGGAAGGCGACGCCATAGACATTGACGTGTCCGATACGGGAACGGGAGTGCCCGAGGAGATCGCCGAGAACCTTTTCAAGCCGTTCGTTTCATCCAAGAGGGGCGGCATGGGCGTGGGGCTTGCGATCTCAAAGCGGATTGCCGAGGCCCATGGCGGCATGTTGAAACTGATCGTGAGTTCGGGCGAGGGGACGACATTCCGTTTCACGCTGCCCGCAATGGAAGAGCAGGAATTGCAGAATGCCTGATGATGTGGTGATCCATATCGTTGATGATGAAGAGCCGGTGCGCAAATCGCTGGCTTTTCTGCTCACCATGTCCGGGCATGTGGCGCGGGTGCATGAATCGGCAACGGCCTTTCTCAAGGTTGCGCCCGGGCTGCAGAATGCCTGCCTGATCACCGATCTGAGAATGCCGGACATGAGCGGCGTCGAGCTTCTGCAGCGGCTGAACGAGCACGGCGCCATGCTGCCGGCCATCGTCATCACCGGCCATGGCGACGTGCCGATGGCGGTCGAGGCGATGAAGGCGGGCGCGCTCGACTTCATCGAGAAGCCGTTCTCCGACGACACGCTCATGGAGGCGCTTTCCCGCGCGATCTGCGAACTCGACAAGCGGCCACCGGCCGCCGCCGATGCGGCGCTGGTGCGGGGCCGGGTGGAGCAGCTTTCGGAGCGCGAACAGCAGGTGATGCGCCGGATCGTGGCGGGCATGCCCAACAAGACGATCGCCTTTGAACTCGATATTTCCCCGCGCACGGTCGAGGTTCACCGGGCCAATGTGATGTCCAAGATGCAGGCCAGAAACCTGCCGGAACTGGTTCGCATGGTCCTGCAGGCCGGTGATCCGGTCGGCTGATTTCGCCTTTCAGGGGGCGTTTTGATCCAACGCAAAGCACGATGGCGACCGACGGCAGAGATTGTACGCTGCCGCGGTGACTGATTTGCGTTGCCCGGCAGTGAGGAGATGCCGGGATGTGCATGCAATGATTCTCGTGGTGGCGCCCGATTCAGCCTTTCGATTGTCACTGCGATTCATGCTTGAATCGGAGGGGTACGACGTTGTCGTGCCGCGCAATCTGGAAGAGGTTGAACGGCTGCGCCGCACGGCTGCCTGCACGATTGTGGATCATGAAGTCCTTGCCGACATGAAGGTGCCGCTTGAACGGCTGCTTGGCGGGGCCGGGCCACTCGTTCTTCTGGCCGATACGCTGGATGAGATGCCGCAGGCCGGGCACATAAGAACCATAGAAAAACCGCTCCTTGGGAGCGCCGTCGTCAACGCGGTTCACGACCTTCTGGAGCAGGCCCGGCATCGCGATCTGAGAGGCGCTACGTAGAATCCCGTAGGGACAAAACCGAATTTCGCGCGTGCGGGCATTGCGGCAGTAATGGAGCATCCAAACGACGGAGGCACCCATGTTTGCACAGGCCGCAACCGCACACGCACCGACAGCTCCTTTCCGGGGGCATCAGCGTCTTGCCGAGGCGCGTCCGGCGCCTGCGTCGTTTTCTCCCGATCAGCCGCACCAGATTGCCTTCTTCGAGGCCAATGAAGAGGTCTATGCGCAGGGCGCGCGCGCCAATGCGCTCTATCAGGTCGAGTTCGGTGCGGTTCGCCTCTATCGCCTCCTGTCGGACGGTCGCCGTCAGATCAGCGCCTTCCATGTGGCGGGCGAAGTGTTCGGTTTCGAAGCCGACGGCCATCATCATTTCTTTGCTGAAGCCGTTGGCCCGGCCGGCATTCGCGTGTTCCGTCAGCCTGCCAATGAAGGCAACTGGCGTCAGACGCTGGACGCCGCTCTGGGTGCGCTCGTTCGTGCGCAGGAGCATCTTCTGGTGATTGGCCGGCAGAACGCCGCCGAACGCGTCGCTGCCTTCCTTCTCGACATGATGGAGCGTCAGGACAATGCCCGCGAGGTGCAGCTTCCCATGTCACGCACCGATATTGGCGATTATCTGGGCCTGACCATCGAAACGGTTTCGCGCACCTTCTCGAAGTTCAAGAGCAAGGGCCTCGTCCGCCTGGCCAACACGCGCACGGTGGAAGTGGTCGACGAAGCCGCCCTCAGGGCCATGTGCGCCTGAAGCGGCGGGGCGAGAACCAGTGCGCAAAGAGCCAAGAGTTCTTTGAGTGATATTATCCAATTGATGCATTAATATGGTCGCCTTGGCTTTTAGCCGGTGGGCAGGCGATGACGATGCATCGTGGATGCGACTTTGCGTTCGGTAATGGCTCGTCCGGAAAGCGCATACGGATGCTCGCCTTTGGCCTGCCTACGTGGTGCTTTCGGAAAATACCCGCTCGTCGTTCCTAAATATCTTTCGCCTGGGCGAGCACCCAGAGGGTTCTTCCTTCCTCAAATCTCATGAACGCGCGGTGGGGTGTCGCAGACTTTTTGTGCCAGGTCGATCACGTGGCGGTGGTGGGTCAGGTAGATGGCCTGGCCGCGGCGGCCGATCTGTTCCATCACCCGGCAGGCGGCGCTGGTGCGGTTTTCGTCGAATGTCTCGAAAATGTCGTCGCAGAAGAAGGGCAGGCGGGTGCCCTGCGCGATCAGCTGCTCGTGTGCGGCGGCGCGCAGCGCCAGATAAAGCTGGAAACGCGTGCCCTTGGAGAGTTCCGCCACCCGCTTGGCCGTGCCGTCGCGAGCGACTGCCAGAAGCGTTTCGTCATTGCCTTCGGGCTGTGTCGTCAGGCGTTCATAAGCGCCCTGCGTCAGCGTTGAGAAGCAGCTTTCGGTGGCGGCCATCATGCCGCTGCGATGGGTGTCCCGGTAGCGGCGGATCGCCTCGTCGGCCAGCCGGTAGCCCAGCGAAAGCTCCAGATGATCGCGGGCAGCCTCTTCCAACTCCAATTCAAGCGTGGCCTTGCGCTCCGTCATGGCGGCAATGTCGGCGTCGCCGGTCACGCGAAGCAGCGCCTGCTCTGCCGTCACGCGCTTCTCGGTCGTTGCGGTCAACTGGCGTTCGGCCTCCGTAGCGTCAGCTTTCAGGCTTTCCGCCTCGGCTTCAAGGGCGGCAGCCGTTACGCCCTGCAATGTTTCGCGGGCGCACTCCATGCTGTCGAGACCAAGTTCGGAGAGAACCGTGCGTTCAAGCCTGGCCTTTTCCTGTCGCTCGGCGATGACCTGTTGGGCCTGTGTCGCGGTGCGGCGCAGGGCATCGAGCGTGTCGACCGGCGCGTCTTCGGGGAAAATCCGCCCCATCACTTCGACCTCGCGGTCGATGTCTTTCAGCCGCTTCTCTTTCTCCGTCAGCCGGGCGCTGGCCCGGTCGAGATTTGCGCTCAGCTCCGCCGCGCGTGTTTCCGCAGCGCGTGCCGCTTCGGAGCGTTCACGCAGCAGCGAGAATGTTGCAGCTGCGGTTTCGGCCACGGGAATATCGTGGGTGGCGGCGAGCGCCGTGACCCTGCTTTCGAAAAGCGCCTGATCGGCCTCCATGGTCGCGACGCGCTGCGCGGCATCGGCGCGTTTTTCTTCGCCGTCGCGCAGAGCCCGCAGCGGATCGAGTGTCGCCAGAAGGCTCTCCTCATTCACTGCATTGCTTAAAAGATCGCGGACCAGATCGCGCCAGGCGGCTTTCGCCTGCGTGGCCTTTTCCTTTGCAGCTTCCTGCCTTTTCGTTCTGCGGCGCAGCTCTTCGTCAATCGTGCGGCGCGCCTCATGAGCCTGTGCTGCGGCGGCAATCGCCTCGCTTTCCGCCTCGGCCAGAGTGCGGGCTGCGGCAAGAGCGCTGTCCAGATCCGGGTTCTCGAGGTTCAGATGGGGGAGGAGCGCATCAAGCAGATGCGCCGCCCGCGCCAGCGTCGGGCGATGCGTTTCGCGCAGACGCGCGGTTCTGGCCGAAGCCTCTGCCGCCGCCTCGTGGCGTTTCACCCAGTCAAGCCACTCCGCCGGCGTCAGCGGGAGGGGGAGGCCCACGGATGCGGCGGCATCGTTCACGGTGCTTTCAAGCGCGGCCTGTTTTTCGCGAAGCGCTGTCAGTCGCGCCTCTGCCTGACCGGCGCGCGCCTGCAACTCAGCACCGGCCTGTTCGATCTGGCGCAGCTGCCCGAGATCGCGCGCCTGCAGGACGCGCGACTGCATCGCCGCATCAAGCGCGTGAAGCGCATGTTCGAAGGTCTGTGCGGTCCCGTCGTTCAATTCCGCGCGGTGTTTTTGCCAAAGCCGGTCCCGCTCGGTCTTGAGGGTGTTTGCCTCGCCATCTGAAACAAGGCTTGTGTCGGAGGCGAGCTGGGCGGCCTGCGCGCGGCGGGCGGCCAAATCCTCACGATGCTGCGAAAGCGCTTCTTCGGCCTGGGCGATCTGCCGCGTAAGTTCCGCGTGGGCCTGGGCCCAGTCCTGCGCCTTCAGGGGGCTTGTCGGGCAGTCCGGCAGCGTCTCAAAACGGACAGCGCCGACCGTGAGGCCTTCGCGCGCAAGGCGCTCGTCAGCGGTCGCGGCATCAATCGCCTGCTCGGCCCGTGCGATAAGGGGAACAAGGCGCTCCACATCATGGCGGGCGAGTATCTCGCCGATCCCGCACGCGGCCGGGATCTTCGCGGCTGCGGCTTCGTGCGTGGTTTCCGCCTGCTCGAAACGCGCCGCCAGATCCTCGATCTCCCGGCTTTCGGCCAAAAGCGTCTGCTCGGCGCTGCGCAATTCATCGCGCGCGCGTTCAAGGCTGGCAATCTGGGCGGGCGTCAGCACAAGGCTGCGCGGATCGGTGGTCTCGTCAGCGCCAAGGTCTCTGGCTGCGCGCAGCATGGCGCTCTCGGCTTCAAAGACATTTGCGCGCCGGCGTTCAAGATCAAGCCCCGCGGTCACGTCACGCGCGCGCAGATCATCCAGTGTGTCCAGCGTCTCGGAGAGGGCCGCCAGTTCCGGTGCGCGGCTCAGGCCATCGCGCGCCGCGCTCGCCTCTTCGATCTCCGCGGTCAGGCGCTCGATGTCCGCCCGTGTCCGGCTTTCCTCGGCAAGCAGTGTGACCAGGCTTTCCGGTTCGAAATCCAGCCTTTCGGGGAAGGATGCGAAGGGGGCGATGCGGGTTGCGAGCGCCTCGATTTTGGCCAGCATGGGCAGGGCGCGGCGTCTGGCGGCAATCCGGGCGGCATTCTCAAGCAGCCCATTGCGCGCGGTTCTGGCTTCGCTTTCCGCCTTGCGCGCATCGGTCAGCTCTTTCTTGAGGCTGCGCCATGCGCTTGCAGAAACGTCGCGCTCGCGAATGTCCTTTTCAAGCTGCGCCAGCTCACGCTTGAGAATGGCGATGCGCGTCTTGCTGGCCCTTTTGCGCCAGATTTCGTCCGCTTCTTCACGCACCTTGTCCAGAACGGTGCTCAGATCCGCCACGCCGGCGGCTGCGGAGAAGAGAAGCCGCCCGATATCGCCGCGCGCCTGCGCGATTTCTTCGCCGCCGCGTTCGATGGTTTCGTCGTCAAGGCACAGAAGGTGGCGGTAATCCTCTTCGGAAAGGCCAGCCAGAAGGGCCGATATGGCGGTCTCGGGCAGGGGCGCGCCTGCCTCATCCACCAGCGCGCCGCTGCGCGTGGGAAGGCGGGTGAACCAGCGCAGGTCGCCATCGATTTCCAGTTGCCCGGACACCTGCAGATTGCTGCGCTGGTGTTTGAAGGCGTAGCCCTCGCGGTTCGGGAAGCCATAGAAGAGGCGCAGCGCCGCCTCCATCGTGGTCGTCTTGCCCGCCTCGTTGGGCCCGTAGATGATGTGGAAATCGGGTTTCTCTCCGGCTTCGCCGAAGTCGAACTGACGGCCCGTGAAATGGCCGAAACGGTCCATGGAGAGTTTGCGCAGACGCATCAGTTTTCAGCACCCTTCAGCCGCGCCAGAACACGCTCGCTTCCGGCTTCGGCAAGGCTTTGGGTGAGCCTTTCCGCTGCGGCCTCATCGGGCACGAGCCGCGCGCGAATGGCCGGCGGCAGATCCATCAGAACCTCATCGATTTCGGTCTGGGCCGCGCTCGCAAAGCCCTGTTCCGCCTGGATTGCGGTGATCGTTGCGGCCAGCTCGTCGGTGGCGCTAAGCGCGCCGTCGTGCTGCGCCGGCGCGTCGAGGCTGAAGTCCAGCTTCTCGATCCAGAGGCGGTCGGTCTCCCGCGCCAACTCGCTGATCTGCTCGCCCCAGTAATCGCGGTCGCGCAAGAAATGCCAGTGACGTTCCGGCGCGCCCTGCAGGGTGAGGCGCAGAACGCCGGCATCTGCCGTCAGCTCACCGGCGGTCGTGCGCAGGTGATCGCGCAGGAGCGTGCGCAACGCCTCGTCGCTCTGCGCCGCCGTGATGTCGAGCGCGGAATTGGTGAACTCCAGCGCCGATGTGGGGATTTCGTCGACGCGAATGCCACCGTCGTTGATGCTCAGAAGCGTCGCCGATTTCGGGCCTGCCTCTCCGATGTCACGCCCCTGCGGGATGCCGGGCATGACCACCCATGGCGCCTGCGAATGGACCTGTCTCTTGTGGACATGGCCGAGCGCCCAGTAATCGAAGCCCATCCCTGACAATTCACTGACAGTGCAGGGGGCGTAGGTGTCATGCCCCGCCGCCCCGGCAAGCGATGTGTGCAGCATGGCGATGTTCACCGCACCGGCCACGGGGGCCGAAAAGCGCGGCAGGAGGCTGTCGGGCGCGTGTCGATCTGCAAAGCTGACGCCGTGCACCCAGATATTTTCCGCAAGCTGCACCTTTCCGCCCCGTGCGTCGAAGACATGCACATGATCGGGCAGGTCGAGGGTTCCGGTTATGGGGTTTTCGGCATCGTGGTTGCCCTTGATGTAGAAGACCCGGGTGCCCTCCGCGCGCAGGCGGTCGAGCTGTCCGGTGAGGAAGGCGGCGGTGCGCGCACTGCGCTCCTTGCCATCGAAGAGATCGCCCGAGATCAGCAGCGCCGAAACCTCTTCCGAGAGCGCGGTGTCGATGATCCGCGAAAAGGCGGCGCGGCTGGCGGTTTCCACCTTTTCACGCAGCGTCACATCGCGCAGGGCGAGCGATTTGAGCGGGGAGTCGAGGTGAATGTCGGCGGTGTGCAGAATTTTGATCAATGCGTTTCCTCTGGACACGAACATGTCACCGGCAATCGCCAATCTCAAGCATGTCCCGGCGTCGGTCGTTCAGGTTTTCGGGGAAAACGACGTTCTGTGGCTCAACCCTTTGGTTGCGAAGGGAGATGCGGCGCTGAAGCAGCGTCCCGCGTATAGGTGAAATCTCATATAAAAATCATATTGTGAGAATTGTAATTCAAAAAAGGTCAAAAAACTTTGACAGGTATCGCATGGTGATGTTACGAAAATTGCGCCATCGCCAAGATGTGTTTTTTGGGAGGAATTCATGAAACTGCTTAAAGCCGCCGCTCTTTCCGTTTCGGTTGCCGCACTCAGCGCGGGCGCCGTGTCCGCCGCAGAGATCAAGTTCAGCTACCCCGTCGCCCAGGACAGCACGATGGGGCAGACCGTCACGAAGTTTGCAGAGCTTGTGGAGGAGAAGACCGGCGGGGCCGTCACGGTGCGCCAGTTCCCGCAGGCGCAGATCGGTAACGAGATCCAGTCGATCTCCTCGGCGCAGGGCGGCATCGTCGAAATGGCGGTGACCACGACTGCAGGCCTGGCCGCCATGGTGCCGGAATTCAACGTCTTCCAGCTTCCCTTCATGTTCGGCAGCTACGAGCAGCTGGACAAGGTTTCCCGCAGCCCGGTGTCGCAGAAAATTCTGGACAAGATGGAGCCGAACAACCTCGTCGGTCTGTGCTTCTGGGATTACGGCTTCCGCAACATCACCAACAACAAGCGTCCCGTGACCAGCCTCGACGATGTGCAGGGGCTGCGCATCCGCACGATCCAGAACAAGGTCTATATCGACGCGCTTTCAGCCATGGGCATGAACCCGACGCCGCTGCCTTTCCCGGAGACGTTTACGGCTCTGGAGACCGGCGCGATCGACGGCAATGAGATCGCCAACGATGTCACCCGCTCGACATCTTTCTATGAGGTTCAGGACTACCTGACCGAGACCCAGCACTTCACCACCATCTCGGTTGTCTATGCCAGCAAGAAGTTCTGGGATGGACTGGATGCGTCCCAGCAGGATGCGGTCCGCGCCGCCTGTGCGGAGAGCTCCGACTACAATCGTGAGATCATCAACGCCTCGAGCGGCGAAACGCTCGAATTCCTGAAGGAGAAGGGCATGCAGATCGACACGATCTCGGCCGAGAACCTTCAGGCCTTCCGCGATGCCGTCAAGCCGGTGGTCGAGGAAGTGAGCGCACAGCTCGATCAGGAGATCGTGACGGAGTTCATGGCCGAGATCGAAGCTTCGAAGAGCGCCAACTGAGTTTGGCTGTCCTGCCGCGTGGCTCGGCCGCGCGGCAGGATGGGCAGCCTTGTGCTGCGTTTCTCGTGCGTGGGAGAAGTCATTGCTTTTGAAAGACAAGATTGCGCTGGTCACGGGCGCTGGCAACCCTGAAGGCATCGGGTTTTCCGTTGCGCAGACCTTTGTGGCCGAGGGTGCATCCGTCGTGGTCGTGGACCGTGACGAGCGAGCCGTCGACCAGGCCGTAAAGGCGCTCGGCGAACGGGCTGTCGGTGTTGCGGCAGACCTGCGTGACGAGGCCGCCTGCCGGCGAGTTTTCGATGTGACGCGCGAGCGTTTCGCTCGCCTCGATGTTCTGGTGAACAATGCCGGGATCACCCAGCCGCGCAAATTCACCGAAATCACCGCTGCCGATTACGACGCCATCATGGACATCAATCTGCGCGGCACGGTGATGATGACCCAGGGCGCGCTGGGAATGATGGAAAGCGGCGCATCGATCATCTGCATCGCATCCATTGCCGGCCAGCGTGGCGGCGGCCTGATGGGCGGCGCTCACTATGCTGCCTCCAAGGGTGCCGTGCTGTCGCTTGTGAAGTCGGTCGCGCGCGAAATCTCTCCGGACGGCATTCGCATCAATGCGGTGAACCCCGGCGTCATCATGTCGAGCATGACGCGTGATTTCTATGATGATGTGCAGACGGCGCGGGTTCTGCCGCAGATCCCGATCGGTCGCTTTGGAGCGCCGCAGGATGTGGCGAACACCTGCCTTTTCCTCGCATCCGACCTGTCGTCCTACATGACCGGCTCTGCCGTCGATGTGAATGGCGGCATGCACATGAACTGAGGCGGCGATTGCCGTCTCACCGACTTCAACATCAATCCAACAGGAGATTGTGATGAGTGGACCCGTTGTCCCCGTCGTTACCCGCGCCAATGAGCTGAGCGACAAGACCGGCCAGTCCGGCGATTGCGTCCGCCGCTCGGGAGTCAGCCCGCAGCACACGCCGGCGACCAAGATCTGGTTCGGTCAGGTTTCCAACGAACCGGGCTTTCGCTCGCCGCCGCACCATCATGGCGAAGCAGAGACGGGCGGCTACGTTCTCTCCGGCCACGGCCGCATCTATTTCGGCGAGGGTTACCGCGACTATGTGGACATGATGCCCGGCGACTTCGTGTTCGTGCCGCCGCACATGCCGCATGTGGAAGTGAACATGAGCACGACCGAGGAGCTGGTCTGGCTGACCTGCCGGACGCCGGACAATATCGTGGTCAACCTGCCAGACGTTCCCGACAGCGATCTGGAAGGCTATCGTCGCCCCGCATAAGCGACCAAGCGCAGCGCCCCCGGAAAGAGGGGCGCGCGTGACATTCATGATCCTGGAGGGGGAGGACCAATGTCCAAGGTGATCGAAGCCTATTTCAGACTGCTGAAAATACTGATTGTGGTTTGCCTTGCGGGCATGGTTCTGCTGGTTTTCGGCAATGTGGTGCTGCGCTACGCCTTCAACTCGGGCATTACGGAGTCCGAGGAGTTCTCGCGCTGGCTCTTCGTCTGGATGGTGTTTCTGGGGGCGATTGTCGTTCTCCGGGAAAATGGCCATCTGGGGCTGGAATTCGTGGTCAACAGCCTGCCGCGCCCGCTCCGCAGGATCTGCCTCGGCCTTGCCCATGTGCTGATGATCTTTGCCACATGGCTGATCATCTCCGGCAGCTACACGCAGTTTCTTCTCAACATGCACACCTATGCGCCGGCGACCGGATTGCCGATCTCGTTCCTCGTGGGCGTCGGGCTGATCTTTGGTGTGTCGACCGGCGCCATTCTGGTCTGGCGGCTCTATCTGATCGTTGTCGGCAGGCTCGACCGTGTCGTGACCTTCGATGAAGAGCTGCAGGCTCTCCAGCAGAGCGGGGTGAAGTGAGATGACGCTTGGTGTCTTTCTCGTCAGCCTGCTCGGCAGCATGGCGATCGGCATGCCCATCGCCTATGCGCTGATCATGACCGGTATCGCGCTGATGTGGTATCTGGGTTTCTTCGACGCCCAGGTGATCGCGCAGAACCTTTTGAACGGCGCGGACAGCTTTCCGCTCATGGCGGTTCCCTTCTTCATGCTCGCCGGCGAAGTGATGAATGCGGGCGGCCTGTCGCGCCGGATCGTCAATCTCTCGGTTGCAGCCGTGGGTCATGTGCGCGGCGGGCTTGGCTATGTGGCAATCCTTGCGGCCCTGATCCTTGCAAGTCTTTCGGGTTCGGCGGCAGCCGACGCCGCAGCGCTTGCTGCCATCCTCGTGCCGATGATGGTGAAGGCGGGGCACGATCAGGGGCGCTCGGCGGGGCTTATCGCATCGGCGGGCATTTCCGCCCTCGTCATTCCGCCGTCCATTGGCTTCATTCTGATCGGCGTGGTGGGCAATATCTCGATCACGCGCATCTTCATCGCCGGCATCGTGCCCGGCCTCGTCATGGCGGTCGCGCTGACGGCCACCTGGTTCCTGGTGTCGCGGCGTGAAGAGACGGTGACGCGTGAACGCGTGCCATTCTCGGTTGTCATGAAAGAAGCGTGGTCGGGCATCTGGGCGCTGATGCTGCCCGTGATCATTCTCGTCGGCCTGCGTTTTGGCGTCTTCACGCCGACCGAGGCCGGTGTGATCGCTGCCGTCTACGCGCTGTTTGTCTCGATGGTGATCTATCGGGAACTGAGCGTCGCCCAGCTCTTCGACGTGTTTCTTGGCGCGGCCAAGACCACCTCCATGGTCATGTTCCTCGTGGCTGCCGCTCTGGTTTCCAGCTGGATGATCACGATTGCCGGCCTGACCGCGCAGATTTCGGCGCTGGTTGCGCCCTTCGCCGACAATCCCATCCTTCTGATGGCGGCGGTGGTGGGGCTGGTCGTGGTGATTGGCTGTGCAATGGACATGGTGCCGATCATCCTGATCCTCGTTCCCGTCCTGATGCCGACCATCAAGGCGGCAGGAATCGACCCGGTCTATTTCGCGGTGATCTTCATGATTGCGGCGGCGGTTGGCCTGCTCACGCCACCGGTCGGCAGTGTGCTCAACGTCGTGGCCGGCGTGGCCCGGATACCGCTTGCGCGGGTCATTCAGGGCGTGGGACCGTTTATCCTGGCGCAGATTGCCGTGCTTGTTCTCCTTATCCTGTTCCCCGAAATCGTTATGGTACCGGCGAACTTCATTTCTGGAAATTAGGGACACGTCATGGCTCCGTTGGAAGACGAAACCGAAGGCAAGATGAACAGCCTCGACAAGATGCTGTCCGTTCTGAACGGGTTCAACGAAGACAATCTGATGATCGATGTCGCCCAGGCGGCGGAACTGTCGGGTTCGTCCCGTGCAAGCGCCTATCGGTATCTGCAGGCGCTGACGCGGTCGGGCCTGCTGACGCCCGCGAGCGGCGGCAGCTACGTGATCGGTTCGCGCGTGATCGAGCTGGAAATGCTGAAGCGGGAGAACGATCCGCTCCTGCGCGCGGCACGTTATCTCATCCGCTACTATGCCGATTGCATGGGCATGAACATCATGCTGTGCAGCTATTATGGCGACAAGGTGCTCTGCGCGGACAATGCATGGCCCGACCACAGCATCCCGGAGATCTACAAGCCCGGCCGTTCCATGCCGATTTTCAAGGGTGCGATGGCGAAGGTCATTCTGGCCAATCTCTCGCCTTCGCAGCTGAAGAGCATCCATTCGTGGAACGCCGAGCGCATTCGCGAGAGTGGTCTTGGCGAAACGCTCGAAGAATTCCTCGCGCGCATGGCGGAAATCCGCAGTGCAGGCGTGACGATCACCCAGGGCGAGGTGGTCGACGGTCTCGTCGGAATAGCCGCGCCGATCCGCGACGGTGAAGAGCGCGTTCTGGGAAGCGTCGTCTTCGTCCTGTCCATCGAACACTTCAACAGTCTCGAACGTGATGCGCTGGCGCAGGAGATCCGCCACATCGCGTCTGAAATCGAGCACGGCATTCTGCGCGCCAGCAAGTTTGCCGCAACCGCACCAACCGCGGCAGCGCGTCCGCGCCGCGTTCCCGTCTATCGGGGCTGAGTTCGTCGATCAGCGTGATCGCCGACGAAATGCCCGATCCATTCAAGCCCGACCCGTTCAAGGAGGAGAAACACAGATGAAGTTGCTGCGCTATGGGCCGAAAGGGCAGGAAAAGCCCGGTCTGGTCGATGCGGAGGGTCAGATCCATGACCTGTCGCACCATGTTCCCGACATTGCCGGCGATGTTCTTTCTCCCGCAGGGCTCGCGGCGATTGCTGCGCTGGATATCGCTTCCCTTCCGCCTGTTGAAGGCTCGCCACGGATTGGCCCCTGCGTCGGTCGGGTCGGCAAGTTTCTCTGCATCGGACTGAACTTCGCCGACCACGCGCGCGAGACGGGCAAGGAGCCTCCGAGCGAACCCGTTGTCTTTGCCAAGGCCGTCTCCGCGATCTGCGGACCCAATGACGATGTCGAAATTCCGCGTGGCTCGGATCGCACCGACTGGGAAGTCGAGATGGGTGTGGTGATCGGCTCGCGCGCGAAATACATTTCCGAAGCCGAGGCGATGGATCATGTCGCCGGTTTCTGTCTCATCAATGACCTGTCCGAGCGCCGTTTCCAGTCGGAACGAGGCGGGCAGTGGACGAAGGGCAAGAGCCACGACACGTTTGGCCCGATTGGCCCCTGGCTTGTGACGCGGGACGAGATTGCCAATGTGCAGGATCTCGACATGTGGCTGGATGTCGATGGCGAGCGGCGGCAGACCGGCAACACCAGCACGATGATTTTCGGTGTGGCGGAACTCGTCAGCTATCTCTCCCAGTTCATGACGCTGGAGCCGGGCGATGTCATCTCGTCGGGCACGCCGCCCGGCGTCGGCCTCGGCATGAAGCCGCCAACCTTCCTGAGGGAAGGGCAGGTCGTGCGGCTTGGCATTTCCGGTCTCGGTGAGCAGCGTCAGACGATGGTGCAGGCGTGAGCACGGCTGCCGAATGGCGGGCGCAGATGACGGATCTCTCCGGCAAGGCGGCAATCGTCACCGGGGGCGCGCGCGGTCAGGGGGAGGCGGAAGCGCGCCTTCTGGCCGAGTGCGGCGCGCAGGTCATGATCTGCGATGTGCTTGTGGATGAAGGAACAGCGCTGGCGGCAGAGCTCGGCGAGCGCGCGTGCTTTCGTCAGCTGGACGTGACCGATGCGGAAGCCTGGGGAAATACGGTCGCAGCGATGCGCGACTGGGCTGGCAGGCTCGATATCCTCGTCAACAATGCGGGGATCATCAATCGCACGCTAATCGCGTCGACGGAGCCCGAAGCCTGGCGCAGGCTTCTCGATGTGAACCTGACGGGCGCCTTTCTCGGCATCCGCGCCGCAGCTCCCCTGATGGTAGAGGGCGGCGGTGGCAGCATCATCAACATCTCCTCCAATTCCGCATTCTCCGGCCATGCGGATCCGGCCTACACGGCCAGCAAATGGGGGCTTCGCGGCCTGACACGGTCGGCGGCGAACGAGTTTTCCGCAGATGGCATTCGCGTGAATGCGGTCTGCCCCGGCCTGATCGTGACGGGACTGAACCGCGAGTCACCGCATCTGCGCCCGATGATCGACCTGACCCCTGCCGGGCGCTCCGGTGAGGCGGAGGAGGTTGCGCAGCTCGTGCTCTATCTCGCCTCGGACGCCTCGCGGTTCGTGACAGGCGAGGATTTCCTGATCGATGGCGGCTTCGTCGCCGGCGCGGCCTATCGGCGGGTCGGCGTTGATACCGGCATTTTGCGGGGCTGAAGTCTTGTGGCCGGATGCGGGCCAGAATTGGTCAGGCAGGCCGGGCCATGCGGTCAACCGATTGCTGGGAGTCGTTGCCTGTAACGTCGGCGGTTCTGGATTGTCCTTTTCCCAAGTGAATGTGGCCAGTTATGACGCTACACCGGTTTGGCGCTATTGTGACAATTGGCTCCAGGGGAAACCAGCAGAAGGAACGGGTAGGGGAGCATCATCCAGCCTCTGGGCGAACGTATTGGGTTGACGGACGAAGAGTGGGTGCTGATCGGGCCGCTTCTACCCGCTGAACGGGGGCTGCCGTCCGGCGCAGGACAGCGCTATTTCGAGGGCATGATGTGGATGGCCGGCGCGGGCGCGCAATGGCGACATCTGTCCAATGAATACGGCAAGTGGAACAGCATCTTTCGCCGTTACTGACGATGGGTCAAGGGCGGCGTGTTCGAGGTGCTGCTCGAATCCCTTGCCGAACTGGTCGAGCGGGATCGAAACGCCGACATGATCGACAGCACCATTGTCCGAGCACATCATTGTGCGGTCGGTAGAAAAAAGAGGACACAGGAGGCCGAAGCGCTTGGCCGATCGCGCGGCGGCTTCCCCACCAAACTCCATGCCCGATGCGACGCCAAAGGCCGCCCGCCCGGCTTTGTGCTGACATCCGGGAACACGCACGACATTCAGGGCTGCGCGCCTCTGTTTCGAATGATCGCTGACCGGACCGAGGTATTCCTCGCGGATAAGGGCTATGATGCCGATGCCATTCGCGAGGAGATCGCCGATGCCGACATCGAGGTCGTCATTCCGGCGAAAAGCAATCGGCGCGGACCCAGCCCGCACGACAAAGTCAAATACAAGTGGCGAAATCAGATCAAGCGCCTCTTCAAGAGACACAAGAACTGGCGGCGCGTCGCGACCCGTTACGACAAGACCAGAGAACCCTCCATCGGCTTCGTTGCCATCGCCGCAGTCAAGCTATGGATACCCTTCGTCTACGAGCGCTAAATAGAGGCCGATAAGTGCTGGGAGACTTGAGCGACGGGGGGGCGCTGCGCTGTGTCGGCCGAAGCCTCTGCCGAGAACCTTTGTTGCAGCCGCTAAAGAGCGGCTTCGCAGTTCTGCAGTGGAGGTATTGCAACTGCGCTGGCTATCGCGCGTGCCGATTAAAAGGCCCTCGATCAGGTTCTGATCGGCAACATTGCCCGGGCATGTCGCGGTTATTTTGTGGTCAGGCGGGGCGACACCGTGAATGATGGCGCTGCCTGGGAAAACTTTACCGGAGGGCGAATTGTTCAGCCGTTCGATTGGTCGGCGCAAAGCCGTTTGATCATCCCTCTGCTTTAACTGCACAACTTACTTAGGAAACTGAGCCAAGTCGGACATTCGCCAGCTTTGTGCGCTGGCCATGGTAGTGACCACATTATGCCTCCCACCTACAAACTTTAAACGTCATACCTGTCTGGTGAGACTGCGTGCGATTCAGCCCGTGATTTGGGTTGGAAAGGCAGTCTCAGTGTGTAGAGATCGCACTCAAGCCACGGAAATATCGCGCAAAATCGTGCGAGATTACAGTGTCTGCAAGTTTGGGAAGAAGATTGGCTGCAGAACCTGGATTCTAAGCCAGCTTGCACAAGCATCAAAGGCCCTCTTGGAAATCCAAGGGGTTAGCAGCGCCGATCGGCTCTCTGTGTGCCAGTTTTGTGGAGCACTTTCGTGATGCAGTCAAGGGGCATTAATCAAGCCACATAATTGGAGCGTGAGTGCGCCCCTAAAAATCGAATTGCGTCCCCGGCACCTCAGTTCAACCTGACTTAAATCGTGATGATTTGTGGTCGTCCGATTCAAATTTTATGCAAGGCGATTCAAAACTCGACACCAACGATTCTGAATTGCGGAAAGGCGTTACCTTTTCAAACGCCGTTTGCTAGAGAGGTGAAAAAAAGACGGGTAGAGGAGGGGAGATGGCTCAGTCCAGAAAAGAGCGCCTGGCGAGACAGCGTGATCGCCAACGGGCCCTGCGGGCTGCCAGCAGGAGCCGGCGGAAACCCTCCCGAGACGACATAGCCAGGACCCTGCTCCATTTTGCCATCACGAAGAACCTGAGCATGGAGCGGAGGGAGCGGCTTGAAGAGCTTCAACATCAAATTGTTACAGCGCTGGTTGTCCAAGGATTCGATGAGAGGGAGACGGAGATCGTATGGGATGCCCTGGTCGACAAATACCAGTCGGGGTGGTCTTTCCAACAGAAGCGCCACCTTTCAAAGAATGATGATCTCGGTGCTGATGAAGCTGATGCCGACGCTTGATTAGAGAGGCGGCTTTCCGTTTCGTCTGCGCGGTTTCGATACCGGATTGATGGCATCCTCAATCGATCTGCAATCTCAAATGTTCGGTTCTCCCCCCGTTACTCCCTGAAACGACGTTTGCCGATGAATCGCTTATCTGCAGCCGTTTCTGTTGACCTAGCCTGAAAAGAGGCCATGGCCTGGTGAGAGATTACCAAAGCGGGTAGCAGAAAGCGTAGTCATGATCGTGTCCACATGTGCAGGCACTCTGCTGCGACTGAACCCCGTGGCAATTCTCCGACATTTCCCTTTGGCGTCTGTACCCGGGTTTTCAACGCCGCGCCAAATTGAATGAACGTGCTGACACGTTGATCAAACTCGAACTGATTTGGAATAATTTGCGGTATTCCGATTCCAGTTTCTGCCTATCCGATTCAAATGTGCGAGCAAGCGATTCTGAATGCACGAAAAGCGTTACGCGCCCAAACGGCGTTTGATGTGGGGCGACGTGCAGCAGGAAACCCAGACTGATGCTCTCTGATGGCCCAGCGAAACTTTGGCGACGCGACAGAATGCGTTGCAAGATGAAGTCGTTATCTTTCTTCAGAAGAACCGCAGGTTAACCATACGATCGCAAGAAAAAGCATTCATGATCATTTTAGGGGCTCCGTGGCAATCCAGGATGTGCCAGGATGCTCTTGCTTTCGGGGAACACATCTACGAAAGCGGCCTCCGAAGGTGCAGCAACACCGACGGAGGCCTGACCCGCAACCTGATAGAAGGCCTTGGGCTATGAAAGACTTTATTTCCTTTGAACTGGCGAATGAAGCCACTGTGTATCGGAACCCCCAGCTTCATGATGACAGCATGATGTCGCTCTGGGCGGACGAGGGTCGAACGGTCTGTAGCGACGATGCCATCGAGCTTTTCGGCCGTGCATCTTATGGGCCCAGTGCGGCGGCCCTGATTGCCGCCCTCGCTGCTGAGCTTGAAGCTGCTGAGGCGCGTCTGCACCAAGCAGAAGAGAAGCTTGCTTTTTGCCGTGAGATGCTGCTCCGCGAAGCGATTGCACTTGATGACATCGATGATGCCAACGAAGCGGAACGGATCAGCGCCTACTGCCTCGCGGCATAGCAGCCCCTTCCTTCGTTTGCTTTGAGCTGGCGCTGAACTGACCTCGTCCCTGAACGGACGGGGACGTTCACCGCTGATCTGCGCACCCAAAAATCTCAGCACAGCCAACATTGAGACCGCCGTAGCGGGCTTGATATCCGCTGCTTGCTGCCGTTGTTCAAGGAGATTTCATGATTACAACTAGTCGCCAGTCGGGAAGGGGGCTTTCTCGACCAGATTCCGACGCTCCGATGATGGGCGGGGTGGAAACCTCATCTGCCGCAACGACCAATCTGGAAGAGCTGCGTTCTGACTTTGAGCGCATCGTCTCAGATACGATTGCGCAGGTCGAGGCATGTCCGGCAAAACGCGATCCCACGTTCGAAGGCTACGAGGAACTGCTGGCTGCGGTCCGCTCGGCAACGAGCCTTGAAGGGGCCCTTCTCAAAAGGGCCATAGCTCTTGTTGTTGGCAAGACCCCCGAGCTCAGCCTCATCAATCTTGAGCGGCCGTTGCCAGTGCACCAAGCCGCGAAAGTTCTGTTCCTTCGCGATGACTGGGCGAGGGCATCGATGATCAGGCGCGATGCGGAGGTCGTCACACGTGAATACTACCGTCCTGATCTACTGGTGGTCGACCGTGCGCAGCAGTATGCACTGCTCTTCGATATCAAACGAACCGTCTCCTCCTACAGCCCAAGCGCGATCGTCACCCTGCGCAGCAGGATGATGGCAAGCGCACTGGCCCTCCGGGAAGTGCTAGAGCGCAAATACGATGTTCCATCCGTATCACGTGCGAGCATCGCCATCATCGATGCGGCGGGGGACACCCGTAGTGAGGCCGAAGGCATACTTGGCCTTGGCGATCTTGACTGGCTTTTGCGTATCGATGGTGCGGGTCGTGCGATCAGGAACCTTCGTGAGCTTTATGGCGCGAAGATGCGCGCCATCCTGCAGAAACACTGTAAAACGATCATGGGACAGCGACACAAAGGGCGGTCGGGCGAGAAACCGCAGGCTGGGTTTGAGAAAAAAATGGGACCGACGCCTGGAAATGAAGAGCAAGGTGAAGAGCTCAACCCGCAAGCAGTCGATCAGGTCGGAGATCAGGAGGGGATATTCGAATACATAGGCGGAAACTCGGATGAGCCTGCGGGTGCTCATGCAACCACATCGTCTCATTCGCCCGCTTTTGCTGTTGGTATTGCTTCTCGAAGAACTCGTTGACGGGGAATGGGAGCACTCTCTGCGAGCCCAGGCGATCTCGGTCCAGATGGTATCGCACGGAAGCAGTACGTGCATGCAATCTTTGACAGCGNTCGTTGACGGGGAATGGGAGCACTCTCTGCGAGCCCAGGCGATCTCGGTCCAGATGGTATCGCACGGAAGCAGTACGTGCATGCAATCTTTGACAGCGAGGCGGTTCAGGTTGGTCCCTGGGGAGCTGCCGCGCTTTGCCGAGTGGACAAACAAGACAGGAAAGAATGGAAAGCCGATGTTGGTTTTTGACTGGAATGAAACGAGTAGGGATGAGCGTTTCGGACTTCAACTCCAGCGGTTCAAAGCGCTCGTCGCTGACATGGAGGCGGTGCAGCAGCAAAAAATGCAAAAGGCGCTTCCGGAAGGAGCACCCATTCTGGAACAGTGGGCACTTACGTGCCGGCCAGTGCTGTGCCTGACTGGCCTGTCGACAGGGCATCCCCGACTGGTGGGCAAAGACCGATCGATCATCACGTCCGATCTACAACTCGTATCGGCCGACCAGGCTTGGGCACGCACGACGTCGAGATGGTATCGCCTCGGCTTGAACGAGGATAACCTCTTGAAGCTACACAGCTAGGCCGACCCCAAACAGTCAGAAAAAACGAGGCACTTCAAGCATCAGAGGCGGAAATTGACAACGGTTTGCCTCCCGTGGGATAGGGGGGCTCAGATTCTAAATTGCGTTCTCGCCTTGAAAGCCCACCTCGTCTCTTGGATTATTCAGTGCAAATCAACGTCAGCGCACGAATACTTGAGCTTGGAATTACCGCACCCATTCATTGTCACGACCGTCGGATGCGGTCTTTTACGAGCATGTGCCTTGCTGCTTTGGGGCCCTTTGCGACGTCCAGAACCGGAGACCTGAATGGCCCGCATTTCCATGATTGTCTGGAACGACTTCAGGAACGATGCGCGCGTTCTAAAAGAAGCCCAGACATTGCAGGCCGCTGGCCATGAGGTCACCGTTTTCGCACTCCACACGCCCGGAGTGACCAAGGCCAGCGAAACCCTGGCATCGGGCATCAAGGTGACGCGGGTCCTCAGAAGCCCGTTGTGGCTTTTCCGTAGCCCCGCGAATCCACAAAAACAAACCGGATTCGTTTCTCCCAAGCAGGCAAATAAGGGACCCGTGGGCCAGGCCCTGCGCATCGTCACCCGCTCCCTGACCCATTGCGTGCTTCTCTTCCGCATGATCGCCTCGCGCCCAGGCGCGATACACAGCCACGACGTCAACACCTTGCCCACTGCATGGCTCGCCTCGGTATTCACCCGCACTCCCCTCGTCTACGATGCCCATGAAATCAGTACGGACAGGGAGGGCTACGCAAGGCTCCGCTCGCTGGTCGGCTGGGTCGAGAAGAAACTGATGCCGCGCGCTGCCGCCACCATCACAACCACCGATGCGCGCGCGAAGTTTTTTGCGAGGGCCTATCGCATTCCGCGGCCCGTGGTGCTGCAGAACCGGCCGCGGCTCCTCATCGAAAAGCGCGGCGACAGGCTGCGGCGTGAGCTCGAACTGCAGATGCCCTGGCCTATCGTCCTCTATCAGGGTGGCTTGCAGCAAGGCCGCGGCCTTGCTCGCCTCGTCGACGTAGCCGGCATGATCGAGCAAGCCTATTTTGTCTTCATAGGTGGCGGCAGGCTCGCCCAGTCGCTTGAACAAAAGGCCGTAGATGCGGGGCTCAGCGACCGCGTCCGTTTCATACAGACGGTCAGCTTGGACGATCTGCCTAGTTACACAGCTTCTGCGGATATCGGTGTTCAGCCCATCGAAAACACCTGCCTCAATCACTTGACGACGGATTCGAACAAGCTGTTCGAATACATGATGGCGGGTCTCGCCGTAGTCGCTTCCGGCATGCCGGAAATACGCGCTATCGTAAACAGGTACGAATTCGGCATTACTGTTGCTCCGGGGGATACGGAAGCACTGGTCCAGGCAATCCGCACGCTTGTTGATAATCCGGACCTGCGCGCCAGCTGCGCAGCCAATGCGGTTCAGGCCGCCAAAACCATGAATTGGGAAGAGCAGGAGATGAAGCTCGTTTCCCTCTATGAGGGCGTCTTCAGGAAATGATGGTCGTTTCTTGCCGATGAAAACCGTCTGGATCGTCAATCATTATGCGGAGGAGCCCGGAGGTGCGGGAGGCGGACGCCATTATTCGCTCGCCAAGCATCTTCTTGGCCAGGGATGGAGGAGCTTCATCGTCGGGGCCAGCACCGAACATCTGACCGGCAGGCAACGGCTGGGCCACTCAGAAAAGGTGCGGCTTGAAGTGCATGAAGGCATACCGTTTCTCTGGCTGAAGACGCCTCCCTATTCGGGAAACGGACTCGACCGTATCCGAAACATGCTCACCTTCTGTGCCCGCGCGCTGGTGCCGGAAAATCTTGCCGGGCTGGAGCGTCCGGATGTCATCATTGGTTCGAGTATTCATCCGTTTGCTGCCTGGGCCGCTTTGCGGCTCGCAAGGCGGCACAATGTGCCCTTCGTGTTCGAAGTTCGGGATCTATGGCCCCAGGCGCTGATCGAGATGGGGCGTCTCAAGGAAAACAGCCCTGTTGCACATTTCATGCGCTGGCTTGAAAAACAGCTCTACAACTCGGCTGCGAAGATCGTCGTCCTTTGGCCCAATGCCGGAAACTATATCGACGGGCTTGGGATCGATCAGGGGAAAGTGCTTTGGCTCTCCAACGGGATAGATCTGGATGAATGGCCCGAGTGGAGCCCTGCCCCTGAAAAAGACGATTTCACGCTCATGTATTTCGGGGCACATGGAGGCGCGAACGGGCTAGACAATATCATCCGCGCAATGAGCCTTGTCCGGGCGTCGCCGCAGGGGGCGCATGTCAGCTTACGCATGGTGGGTGATGGCCCCCAGAAGCCGATGCTGGAGGCGCTCGCGCGCCAGACCGGGGCAACCAACGTCCTATTTGAACCGCCTGTACCGAAGAGTGCGATACCGGCGCTTGCGGCGGAAGCGGATGGCTTCATCTTCAACCTGATCGACGCGCCCATGTTCCAATATGGTATCAGCCCGCGAAAGCTGTTCGATTTCATGGCAGCTGGGCGGCCAACGATCTTCGCTTGCCGCGCGGCGAACGATCCGGTCCAGGAATCGGGCGGCGGCCTCTCAGTGGAGCCAGGGAATCCGCGTATCCTCGCCGATGCCATTTTACGGCTTGCCACCATGCCATCGGTGCAGCGGGGGGCGATGGGAAAATCCGCAAGACATTACGTCTCGGCACATTACTCTTACGAGGTTCTAGCGGAAAGGCTCGCAAACGGGCTTAATGCGGTAACATATTGAGCGTCTTCTCTCGCCAAGCTCTCCACAACAACAAGCAATCGTGGGACTACGGCCCGTCATGCGTGCTGACGTTAGTGGCAATACGCCGGAATATGATGGGAAAAAGCTTATCGTGCAGGGGGCGAATTTGCTCGGTAGGGAGATCATTTGCCGAAGGTTTTGATGAGGTGGGATTTATTGGAAATAAAGAAAAATTTAGTTAATGATTGCTCAGAGAGCGGGGTGTGGAGGAGATAAAAAAAGTTGATAAATAATGGTTAATTTTTCGGTATGACATTGTCTATCGGCTTTGTGGCGAATTTGGGATGCGATTATGATGTATGTTGACTTCGATGAGGTTAGGTCTGTTTGGCGTAAATCTCCGAAAATTGTTCAGAATATGGTGCCTCGTCGGCTTAAAAGATGGGCTTGGCGTAGGCTGAACAGTCAGAGAAATATTCACGACTCAAGCCCTCTGCTGAAAAATGGAAGTAAAAAGGAGATTTATGGCGATCCGCTGATTGAGGCGATCAATCTTCTTCCTAAGGGAGACATTGCAATCCCATCCATTGCAAATGCAGTAATGGAACGCGATGTAAGTTACAAAATAAAGAGTCAATTAGTAACAGATCTGGTGGAGAATGGCTTTCTTTCTGAAGGCGAAAATTTAATGAAAAGGATTATAAATGAATTATCATATGATGGAAGGAGGTCTTCTAGTCAAATAATTAGATCAATTAAGAAGAGCGATTTATATTTGAGATCAATCTCAAATATCCCCTTCGATTCTGGAGCTCCGTCCTCGAAGAGGCGCGGTCGAATTCTCTATGCTATTAACAACAGCTTGCCTCACTATTCAAACGGTTACTCGATGCGCAGTAAAGGGGTAATTAGAGGTTTAGAATCTGCCGGTTTTGATGTTTTAGCAGTTACGCGCGCTGGATATCCGTATGATTTGAACGCAGTGCAAAGCCCAACAGTTGGCGATTGGGATGAGGTGGACGGAATTCGTTACTACCGGATCAAGAATCCGACATTGAAGGATCCGGGAACCCATGACTACTACTTGCTTGCAGCCGATGCGTGGGAAAACGTGATCCGAACCCATCAACCGGAATTGGTAATTGCGGCGTCAAACCATCGAACCGCACTCCCGGCTTTAATTGCCGCTCGCCGCTGTTGCGTACCCTTTGTCTATGAAGTTAGAGGTTTTTGGGAGATAACCAGAGTATCGCGAGAGCCAGAGTACGAAAAAACGCTGAATTATAAAGCTCAAATGGCGTTAGAATCCCGCGTTTCATCAGAAGCGGATCACGTATTAACGCTCAACAATTCTATGAGGGCTGAGTTAGTCAGTCGCGGAGCGAGAGCAGATAAAGTTTCACTTTTTCCCAATTCTGTGGAAGAAGTGGAATTCCCGTTGGTGGCCCGCAATAATGTCTTGTCTGAGACGTTGGGCATACCCGATGACGTTCTGGTGATTGGGTATGTTGGTAGTTTCGTGGATTATGAAGGGCTTGATGATCTCATTGAGGCTTGCGGCATGCTAAGATCCCGCGGTCTGTCCTTCAGACTGCTTTTGGTGGGAGGGGGCAAAGGGGGGGCTAACTCGAAGCATGCTCTTACCCGTGAACTATACTCAATCGCGTGCGACGTAGGCATTGCAGACTGGCTAATCATGCCAGGACGCGTACCTCATGATGAGGTCGCGGATTACTATTCCTTGATAGACATTGCGCCCTTGCCGCGAAAGCCGGTTCGTGTGTGCGAACTGGTTTCACCACTGAAGCCTGTAGAAGCAATGGCAATGGGAAAGGCGATAGTCGTTCCGGACATTTTGGCAGTGTCGGAAGCGGTGCAACACGAAAGAACCGGGGTGATCTATGAGAGGGGGAGTGTGCTATCGTTGTCCGAAGCGTTGGCAGATCTGATTGAAAATCATGAAAAGCGAGCGAGGTTGGGGAGTGCTGCGCGAGCTTTTATCCTAGAAAATCGCACTTGGACTGCTTCAGCGAGGAAGATCCTGGGGACGCTGCAAACTCTAGCCCTTCAGGGCGACAATGTGGGGGGCGAACGATAATGAACTACTTCCCGAAATTCGGACCGTGGCCAGCTGCCGGTTTCGTGGACACCGAGATAAGGGTCCAACGAAACTGTGTGCTCTGATTGCTCTGATCCCCGAAAACTGGAGGGAGCTAGGGGGGGCAGGTCAGTCAATATCAACCAATCCGATCAGCAGGTTCAGCGAGTAGCTTATTTTACGCCAGATCCTGTCCAACGATCGGGGAGTAGCTCTTTACTGGGAGAGTGCGTTAGTATTGAAAGAAGCGGTCACTTCGTTTGTTCTAGGGTCTCTGCGGATTTTTAGATCGTTCTCTCCAAGGTCGTCAGTCCATTTCGCGGAAAGAGATGTAAAGCTTCTGCTTATCGATGAGCATTGAATTTTAATTTTTTTTGAAAGGCTAAAAATTGTCGCAAATGTGCTCGCCGGCTTCCCTGCGTTTTCCCAGTAGAGCGATGTCGCAGGCACTAGAGAAAGATTGTCATCAGAAACCCACCCTTGAATCTCAGGTTCCGTCTGTCCTTGTATAGGTTTTCCAAGGCTGCCTTCGGCCAATGCCGCTCCGGCAAGACCAAGGCGGCCAACGTCATTGCGTGCAGAAATGGTATTGTTTGCAGTGAGAATTACGTTCCATCCTGGTGCTAGCTGAAACCACTGTCGGAAATCATGAGGCTTCTCATTTCCATCCTTTAACCAGTCCGCCACTAGTATGAAATGCCCAGGATTGCACACTAGAAGTCGAAAGTGCCGGACCTGTATTGGATGCCGAATTTCGGACAGAGTGACCCACAGTCCCGCAATCGTATCCGCGAAATGCAAAGCGGAACCAAAGGGTCTAACACCTTTCCTCTGGTGATCTTTTCCGTCAATTTCGACACAGTTGTGCGAACGAGTCTTCTCAACATAAATACGACGTGGATCTGAGTAGTAAAAACCCTGATTTGACAGGTCGTCTCCGAATTTTGTTTTTGTAACATATCCATATTTACCAGGATCGGTGAAAATATTGACACCGCGATCATGCCAGACGAAGGTTAGATGGTCAGCATGCTTATGTGCTCGGGAATGAAATGCGGAAAGTTGAGAAAGATAAGAGAATTTATCTGAATTATTTTCATTTCGTTCGCGCGCGAATACATAGCCCGCATCTTTGTATAATTTAAGCCCTAAAGGAATGTTGTCCTTTTCGCCATCTCTCATTAGTAGTTTTTTCAATCCAGCATGACGAAAGTGTTTCAATTGCTGGGGCGTGTAAACTTTGGCCTTAGGTGACGTGTCACCGAAAGGTACGAGGGAGCCGTCTGGCTGGATCATCCATCCCAATGCCTCTTCGGCACGAGTTAGCGTATTTTCGAGGTCACTGCGACTTAGAAGTCCAGCTTCTCGCGCTCTGAGCAGCCTGCCTAACACCATGCTATGGTAGGCAGGCGAATGCTCCTTGTGCGGACCAGAGGTAAAGAAGCTCTTCCTGAGCATTTCCTCTAAGCGATATTTTGCTTTTTCTATGTATGCAGAGAAACCAGGAAGCATAGAAAAACGCTTAGCACTCGCCAATTGGCCAATCGCTTGGTGAAAGCCCTGATTATTGTGGGGAGAGAAAACGTCATCACGAGATAATACTTCATGGTGAAAGACGAGTGTTTTAAGATAGACTGACTTATCTGAATCGTGTATTTCTGCGGACCTAAGGATAACATCAGCCAAATAAGAGAATATTTGCGCCCTTTTTCCCACTGCCATGTCGTGCCAGGCCATAGTATCATTCATGTTTACGGCTTTATCTATGGCCGTTTCTATATTGCATTCGATAAAAAGAGGTTTCTGAAACCTATCTATCCAGTCATTGCAAGTTTCAATGCATACCTTTAACAAATCAAATTCTTTTTTTTCTTCGTATTTTGATATAATTATTGATAATTGGTCCCAGCTATGAATGTGGAATGAGAAGGATCGACCGTGCTTATCCCAGGGAAATGGTGGGGATAGTTGCACATTGCTGATGCCACCACAGCTCCATCCTTCTTTGATCCGTTTTCCAACCTTCCTAGTAAGGGTAGGTCCTGACACATTTGGACACTCATCCAATTGTTCGAACGGACGTAGTGGGTGCGTCGCGATCAATCGAGAAAAGAAGCTTGCCGACGCTTCGTCGGAAAAGTAGACAGCTTCAGCATCCGGCGAAAACATACTTAAACGCTGCTCGACAGGTTTCATTTTGCGGCATATCCATTGAAGTTTTGAGCTACTCGCCGTACGTTGGACAGGATCTGGCGTAATTACGTTACTCTCTGCACCTGCCAATCGGGTTGGTTTTGTTCGTTGCGCTGCTAATAGACCACGGCAGGCGGCTTGCCGCCAAGGGCAGAGTGCGGGCGTTTCCGGTTATAAAAATCCATCCATTTTCGGACACCGTCCCTGGTCTGTGAGCCGGTTTCCCAGGCGTGCAAAAAAAACGCACTCGTATTTGAGGGTGCGCCAAAGCCGCTCGACGAAGCTATTGTAGAGGAACCGCCCCTTGCCGTCCATCGAGATGCCTACGCTCATCCGCCGTAGCCTGTCCGTCCATGCAAAATAATCGAACACATCCGCGCTAGCGTCATCTCTTGTCCTGCAGACCTTGCGGGCTGTCCGCTCGGTCTTGAGCGACGAGAAGAAGCTCTCCATTGCCGCATTGTCCTAGACGTTGCCCGACCGGCTCATCGAACAGGTGATGACGTTGTCGGCCATCAGGCGCTGGAACTGCTCGCTGGTGTATTGGCTTCCCTGGTCGCTATAGTGCAGTAGGCTGTCGGGCTTGCCTCTCCTTCAGATCGCCATGATGAGCGCGTCGGTGACGAGTTGTGCCGTCATATCCGCCTTCATGGCCCAGCCGACGACATGTCGGGAGAACAAATCGACCACGGCCGCAACGTAGAGCCATCCTCCGGACCGTACGTGCACCTTTCAGCGCATACGGCTCTCCATTCAAGCTTGGCCCATGGCCATAGCAACATCATGGTAGCGTGAGGTAACGGTGCTGCGAGTTTCGCTCCGGAGAATGTATGGATTGTTCTCCGGATTCCGCCACCGGAACTGCGCCTTTGGGCTGGATACCATCCGGCGCATCGCCTTGCCGACGCGGTCTCCGCGTTCACTCGTTCCATAGACAAGCCAGGTCTTTGCCTTGCCTGGCTCCGGCATTCGATACCAGCTCCGCATCAAAGGCTTGATGCGTGACCGATATTTTCGCGCCAGCCAGTGCGCCAGTTTCCAGAACACGACATGGTCAATGCGCCGGAAGGTGCGTGCTGTGAAGTCGGTGAACTTGTAGAAGGCCGCCCATCCCGCCAGTTGACGGTTCAGGCGATCCACCATGTCGACCTTGCCGACATCATGATTGCCGGAAAGGGTCTCGGTAACGGCGAAAGACGCTGTTCCACTTGCCGTATTCATCGGGCAGGTGTTGCCATTGTGCGCCCGTGCGAGCCATCCACATCATGCCCTCGAAATAGCGCCGGTTATCCTGAGCCGGACGGCAGCCCCGCCCTCGTTCAGTGGGTAACAACGCCCGATCAGCGCCCATTTTTCGTCTGTCAAACCAATCCGCTCGCCCAAAGCGGCCTCCAAAAGGAAGCCTTGAATCAAAACCAGTTTCCGCAGTCAGCCTTTGTCCACGAGCGCTAGAGGTGAAGTCCGAACACCAGACCTGGTTCGGGCGATCAACCCGCAGACGTCTCAGCAGGTAGGGATGGGCCTTGTGCCCCTTCGCCTGTCTGCTCGTGTTGGGCTTCTGGTAAATTGGCATCAGCCCCATGAGGTGCATCAGCCGGCGTATCCGCTTCTCGTTCACGAGGTGCCCGTCGTTCCGCAGGTGCCAGGTCATCTGCCGGACACCAAAGGACGGCGTCTCCAGGAACTGGTCGTCGATCTGCCGCATCAGGCCGAGGTTCTGCTCGGTCTCGCCCTTCAGCTCGTAGTAAAAGGACGCGCGTGCGAACTCCCTTGCCTGCCTTGGATTGACGCGGGCATAGTTGATATGTCGTGCCGCGAGAGCATCCATGAGAATGCTATGGCATCCGCTGGTCGCCTCGAAGACGATGACAGCGGTAGGGTCGAGTGTTTCTATCCATTCCATGATGCCGGATTTGGTGTTTTGGATCCCCGAAATTGCCCGTCCGGCATTCTGGCAAAGTCGATGAAGGCACGGGAAAGATCGCAGCCGACGATGATCTGTGGCATGCTGAAAGGCTCCTGTCCATGTCATGCGTGACCTGAGACCCAAGCAACTGTTCAGGTTGATGACAAAGCGGGGGACTGGCTCCCTCCGCAAGGCCACAGTGCCACATCTCAATCAGACAGGGGGTGGGGAGCTCATTTTTACATGCTCCCCGATTTTTGGAGGCGCAGGGGTAATCGTCCCCAAAACCATTGGGTTGAAATTGGGCTTCCCGGGCCTTTGATGCGCTTGGAGAACGAGATGAAAAAATCAAGATCTACGGAAAACCAGATCCTGGCAATTTTGATGCAGGGTGAGAACGGCGTTCCGGTTGGCAATCGTTGCCGGTGGCACGGCGTGAGCAACGCCAATAAAGTTATCTGGTAAGATCTCGGTGACGATCTGGGCATGTTACCGGGATTATGTAGTGCAGTCGGAACGTTGTACCCGATCCCCGAATGACGCCGATCCGCATTGTAGTATCCACGCCAATCCTTCATCTTTTCGCGGGCCACCGCAAGGGCAGCTACCAGTGGTTGACCGGCGCTCCAAACTTCGGGCTCAGTGCACAGCACAATGAGAGCATGAAGAACCTTGCAAACCACCTGTTGCACGCATATGACACGAAATAGTCTGATGGACTCAACCTTCTTTCCAGTCGAGTGAAGCTAGGGTCATGCTGAATCACGGGGTTCGTATTTGATGAAAGTGTTGTCGGTAGTCGGAACGCGGCCTGAGGCGATCAAGATGGCACCTCTGATTCTCGCTCTGGATCAGGATGGACGTTTTGAGGCGAAGTTCTGCATAACTGCGCAGCATCGGCAAATGCTCGATCAGGCGCTGGAGCTCTTCGGCCTATCTCCCACGTTTGATCTGGATGTCATGCAGCCCGGTCAGGATCTGACCGATGTCACAGCGAAAATAGTCGTCGGGATGCGTGAGGTGTTGAGGGAATTTCAGCCCGATATCGTTCTTGTTCACGGTGACACCGCCACAACTTTTGCGGCAAGCTTGGCTGCATATTATCAGCGTATCCCGGTGGGGCATGTCGAGGCGGGGCTGCGCACGGGAGATATCTATTCTCCGTGGCCTGAGGAGGCCAATCGCAAACTAACCGGCGCTTTAGCAGAGCTGCATTTCGCCCCGACCGAAACAGCAAAGAAAAATCTGTTGCGTGAGGGTATTGACCCAATGCGTGTACACGTTACCGGCAATACTGTTATTGATTCACTCTTCCATGTGGTTGGTGTGCTTGGAGGAGATGCTTCGATGCAGAAGCGTTTCCGCGAGCAGTTTTCATTTCTGGATGAAAGCAGGCGGCTGATCCTGGTAACCGGCCATCGTCGCGAAAGTTTCGGTGGCGGTTTTGAGCGAATTTGTACGGCCTTGGTAGAGACCGTTTCACGTTTTTCTGACGTCGAAATCGTTTATCCTGTGCATCTCAATCCCAACGTGCAAGAGCCGGTGCGTCGTCTTCTTGGCGGGAATGACCGTATACATCTCATCGAACCGCTCGATTATCTGCCGTTTGTCCACCTCATTGACCGTTCGCATATGGTTGTGACGGATTCGGGTGGTGTTCAGGAAGAGGCTCCCTCCTTAGGAAAGCCGGTTCTTGTCATGCGCGACACTACCGAACGTCCCGAAGCGGTAGAAGCGGGTACGGTGAGGTTGGTGGGAACGGATGCCGGCAAGATTGCTGCCGAAATCGCTGCGCTTCTTTCCAGCAAAGATACTTACGACCGTATGAGCTTTGCTCATAATCCTTATGGTGACGGCAAGGCTTGCGAGCGCATCCTGTCAGCATTGTTAGCATTCAAGAAGGCTTGATACCAAATGAGCTATGAAACGGTTTCGGTTATTGGACTTGGATACATCGGACTTCCGACTGCAGCAGTTTTGGCCTCACGAAGAAAGACAGTAATTGGCGTCGATATTAATGTGAAGGCTGTCGAGACAATCAATCGGGGAGAAATCCATATCGTCGAGCCGGATCTCGACATGGTGGTCGGTGCTGCGGTTACGCAAGGTTTACTGCGAGCAACCACAATACCTGAGCCGGCCGATGCCTTTTTGATTGCTGTTCCGACCCCCTTTGTTGACGGACACAAGCCGGATCTGAGATACATACGGGAAGCCAGTTTCGCCATCGCCCCAGTGTTGAAGAAGGGAAATCTCGTCATTCTGGAATCCACGTCTCCCGTGGGGGCGACGGAGGAGGTAGCCCAATGGCTTCAAGAGAAGAGGCCGGACCTCACTTTCCCGCAAACGCATGGTGAGGATTCTGACATTCGGGTTGCGCATTGTCCCGAGCGGGTCCTTCCGGGGCAAGTCCTGAAGGAACTGGTGGCTAACGATCGCGTCATTGGCGGCATGACGCGGCGTTGCGCCGATGCTGCAACCGACCTTTACAAGTCCTTTGTGGAAGGCGAGTGCATTGTAACAAATGCGCGCACCGCCGAGATGTGTAAGCTGACTGAAAACAGCTTCCGCGATGTGAATATCGCGCTCGCCAATGAACTCTCTATCATCTGTGATAAGTTGGGCGTCGATGTTTGGGAACTGATCCGTCTGGCTAATCACCATCCACGAGTGAACATTCTGCAGCCAGGCCCTGGTGTCGGCGGACACTGCATCGCGGTCGATCCGTGGTTCATCGTGGCAAAGACCCCGGACGAGGCTCGCCTCATTCGCACTGCGCGTGAGGTGAACGATAGCAAGCCTGAGTGGGTGGTTGAGAAAATCCGCAATGCGGTCAGCGAGTTTCTGCTTTCCAATCCGGATCGAACGGCAAGCAGCGTAACCGTTGCCTGTTTTGGATTGAGTTTCAAGCCGGATATTGATGATCTGCGCGAAAGTCCCTCCATTGAGATCGTGAAGCGCTTTTGCGCCGATTTTGGTGGGCAAGTGCTCATTGTCGAACCTCATGTCGACAGTTTGCCAGCCAATTTGGGGGGCGTGCAGTTATCGACGCTTGAGGAAGCTGTGAGTGGTGCGGATATTCATGCAGTACTTGTAGGGCACAGGGCCTTCAGGATTTCGCATCGCTTACACGGAGTTTCCCCCCTTGATTTTTCCGGGGTCATCGCTGCAGAGGCAGACGCAAATTAGAAAAGTAGTTCAATGTAACTGTCGGGGTGACGTGCACTCCGTCTTTGGATCGCCCCGAACCGGAACTTCTGGGGTTTCTGGCTCAGGAGGTGGCATAAGGTGCTGATGAGCCTTTCATGAGCGATGTCGGCGGCCTATCGCCGATTGCGCTGTGCGGGCGGACATTGGTGTCGTGTTCTCAGCCCATTCCAGGAGGGGCCGCTGATGTATTTCGCGCCGTAGCACGTCGGGAACATGCGCTGCCGACAGTTATGGCCGCGCGCAGCCTCCACATCGCGCAGCGGGAGGCCATAACTGGGCCTCAGGTCTCAATAGTGGTTTTGCTGAACCACACCGTTGAGGAGACCGGCTATGACCTCCAGGCATTCTATTGCTTCGACCGTCTTGGTCGCCGTCTACATTTCCAAGCACCGCCACGAGGTCCTGATCCAGGTCCCGGGGAAGAAGCGCCGGCGGCACATGACTATCATGAACACGTTGGAAGACTTTCAACGCTTAACTGCGGCGCAGGTCAGCTACGACCTGCCGGTGCGGATCGGGTTCGAGGGGACGATTACCGAGGCGGCCGGCAACAATGATAGGCCGCTGGCATCATACTCCGATGCCGACCGGAGCGGGCATCCACCCCATCAGTTCAAGTCGCGTCATTGTTGTGAAATCAGCAACTCGAAATCGAAGCGTTCAAGTCCATGTTCCTGGCAGAAGAAACCAAACGACGACTGCTCTTCGTCGCATAAACCGCAGCCGCAGACGCGGCATATTGGTGTCCCGGCTCTAATCAGTGCTTTTCCAGTTCGATGGAAGTACGGCTGCATGCTCTCTATGGTCTCGTGTCTATACTTGTCCAGCTTAGTTCTTAAATCTCCGGAGCCTGGACGCGCTATAGCCGCTTCCGCGATTTGATTGGCAGTCTTTTTGTCACCATCGAAGCATAAATGGCTCCAACCCAATCCTTCAAACAAACCAGGCATCTTATTGCCATGATCTTTAAAAAAAATAGCTGTGGCTGGTCGGTCTGACAGAAGGGAAAATATGGCACCGTGAAAGCGACTTGTAACCGTTACGCGACCTTTGCTTAGTTCTCGGATAAATGCCTCGATTGAGGTTGGTTTTGATAAAGTCGCTCGAATATTTGGTTCTTGTGATAATTCCCGATACAATGACAGGGAGGGCGCTTCGTCAGCCATCGTTTGGATGATGACGTTAATTTGGAAGCCTTTGTCAGCAAGGGTCTTCGCGACGTCACGATGGATATTGTAAGATCGTGAGTTTCCGTATCCGTTGCTAACCAAGTATTGCGCGTATTCAAGAGATTGCGCCTCTCCTACTCGCAGGCCGTACCGGTCGAGGCGCATTATCAAGTTGGCAATAGGCTGTTTGTCGCAGGACAGTAAGTCGCTTATATTGATAAAAAAGGCTGGATCTAAGCAGAATCGCCCCTGAAATCCTAAATTTGCGACAGTCTCTAGGGAGTGGGTGTCCCGAACGGGTATATCAGGCAACAAGCTCAGGAAACGTTTTGCAAGCACATCTGACAAGGGGGTATTAAACGGACCTAAGGTAGAGGGGAGTAGCCGGACTTGTTTCCCCATAGAAGCAGCCGCGAAGAACGGCGCTAGTCTCAAGAGGAGATTCCAGTCATCGCCCGACTTGCCGTAGGAAAAAAGATGTTCTCCACCTGAGTATACGAAAGTGTCCGCATCGTTTATCTTCAGAGAAATTAGCAGACTCGCAGTGGCGATATCATCGATGTCGTCAACAGTCACCGGTCTTTCTTGGGGTATATTCTTAAAATCCCACTCGACAAGATCGAGATATGGATAGTGTCGCCACACATCTTTTGTCCAAGTATCTCTCGCGCGATTGTTCAACTTCGGAGCAACGACTGTCATCGGCCCTTTCATTCCCAGGGCGCGTATAGTTTCGATTGCTCCGCGCGTTACGGCCACGTCGCCGACATTGCTCCCAAGAAAGCCATAAAGTAACGCGGTCTTACTCATCCGCTGACCCCTCGTTGCCTATTAGAACAGCAGAGTCTATAAGGCATAAATGAACATGTGCAAGCGTACGGAGCATAAGATTTGACCCACATGGATACGTTAAGCGAGCCACTCCCCGACTTGAAATTCGCTAAGCTTCCGTACCCTCATCTCGATTTCGCACTTGTCAGCGCAAAACCTGAGTTATTCGAAGACCTTGCCGACCGGTTAGGACTCATATGCTCCGGTGCCGGCTCACTGCAGGAGCACGCAGTCCTATCCTCTCGGCCAGGGAAGGACCTTGGCGATGAGACGGTCTATTTCTCAGGATCAACGCGTACAGAAGATCGTTTTATTTTTGGCGAAGAAGATCTTAATCACGCAGATTTAGATGAAATATCTGATCAGGTTGGTGACTATACATTGCTTCGAGTGGGGAAGAATATTACTGCGACCACTGACTTTTTCGGCGTTGGTAAATTCTACAGATACGATGATGGTAATTTTTTTGCGATTTCTAATCGATATCATTTATTAATACTGTGCATAAAGCAACTTAATCGCCCTATAAAACTAAATGTGAAGAAACTGAGAGCCACACTTACCGCTGCTAATCAGCCGTTTGTTCAAAATTTCTCCCGAGAGATGAGTGTTGTTGGAATTGAGTGCCTGTTAGCGGGCACCCGGGTCGTCGTTAAGGAAAAATCTATTGTATATGAAGAGGCTGGTCTATTAGAGTTACTTCGCTGTGGCGAAACAACTGTACAAGATTATCCTACTTCGGTGCGGCTTGCTGCTGAAGAGATTATCGACAATCTGCGGGTGGCCTTGGAGAGTAAGCGCTTCGAATATGTGCGCGTAGACGTTACAGCTGGGCTGGACGCTAGAATGGTGGTAGGCGCTCTCTCACATTTTCCTCAGTATCGTGACCGCATTAGGCTGCATACTGCTGATGTTATTAATTCACCGAGAGATTTAGAGGTAAGCCTAGCGCTATCGGAGATTATTGGCTTCGAATACGACGATATTGCTCGAACTTATACGAGGTGCCTTCTCGAAGATTCTCTAATCGATCTTATCAGCCTCGATCTAGATACATACTTCGGGAGAAGGCCCGTATCGGTGCAGGCCAAACTCAACGATTCACTTCGAATCAGCGGGTTCTATGGGGAGATCTGCGCTCGCCCATATTATGCACGTCTGCTATTCGGCAATTGGAAACCCTCCCAAAATTTAGGAAAACTGGTTGAAAGGATCGTAAAGGGTATACCGAAAACTCATCGCATGTCGGAGTTAGATCACGATCTTCACGCGATTCTCACAGAAGAGCTTTCACGGTTACCTGGAAGTAGTGATTTAGAGAAGTGGGATCTACATTATCTTTTTTATCGAAATGGACTACATTGCTCTGATAAGTGGCTTAACCAGACGATTGGGCCGAGCTGGGGGCCTCTCCAATCTAAGGAAATGTTTAAGCTGAAGCTGAAGATGTTTGATGACGAAAGCATAAAGCTACAGCTAGACGTAACGGCCGCCCTCAATCCGGAAGCAGCTAGGTACCCCTATGGCCGTCCAAGGGACAATGATGAGCGAGAAAAACTTCAAAGTCGCCTAGAGCGCGCCGATCTAGACTTCATTACGGGAGATCTCTGCGTTGATAGGACAAAATATGATGAGAGTAAGAGAGTGGCGAATGGAAAAATAACCAGAGTGCCTCATCCTGAACCGGACAGAATCACGAATAAAAACAAAAATTTTCCTGCAAAGTTTAAGGCATTCACGCTAGCAGCCCTTGAGCGTTTAATTGACACTGGCTTGATTGAAGAAAGCAGTCAAGGCCGAGAGTTGCGGAGTTTAGTCGCTGATATTGACGAACAGGCACCGATGCAGGTTGCCAATGTCGTGATCTGCAATAAGATCATTCATGCGGCGTATTTAGTTGATTATGCTTCTCCGTATCTGGCTGCTCCACTGCCTAGGCCGCATTGACACAAAAGTAACCAGTTTGACGTTGCCCCCAAGTTTTATCCAGTTTGACGGAGACTCTGGCGGTGGGTTTGGCCGATATGGCCGGGGCTATTGACGGGGTCTGACGCGGAGCTCGCGAGCGAGCGGAGCGGCAGATCCCGTTTCGGGTTCAAGGTGTCGGTATATTCGGTCTGGGTCAGCCAACCGAGCCGGGAGTGTGGGCGGTTGAGGTTGTAGTCGTTCCTCCAGGCCTAAAGAGTTGCTCGGGCGTGCGAGAGCGACGGGAACAGCGTTTCGTTCAGCAGTTCGTCCCTCAGCCGGCCATTGATGGGGAAGACGGCCCCGCTCCCGAGAAGGGGCCGTATGCTGGTCCTGTTTGTAAGAGGAGCATCCCCAATGATCCCATCCACCGTTGGCCTTGATCTGGCCAAGAACGTGTTTCACGTCCATGTTGCTGATGCATCTGGCAGAGCGATTGAGAGTAAGGGTAATCGTCCCCGAGAACCATTGGGTTGAAAATTGGACTTCTCCGGCCTTTGATGGGCTTGGAGAACGAGATGAAAAAACAAGATTTACGGAAAGCCAGATCCTGGGGTAGTCAGCCGAGACTGTGCCGAATTTTGTGCCTGACGCGTTTTTTTACGCCATTGGGAAGCGTTCTTCGAACATGATGGCGAGCTGGCTTCTGACGGCGCGGCGGATTTTCGCGTTCAAGGCCTCAATGGAGTTCGTGGTGTAAATCAGCCTGCGCACCTCGGGCGGGTAGTCGAGGAACGGGATAACCTCGTTCCAGGCCCGTCGCCAGCTGGGCGCGATCGCCGGATACCGCCTGGCCAGATCGCTATCTGAAGTGGTCCCACTTTTTCGGACAGTTCTGCAGCTTTGCTAAG
>NZ_JAMQML010000036.1:0-5352 GCF_030068685.1 Nitratireductor sp. GZWM139
AGGGCCGTCGCCCCATCACGCAGAGAGGATATCCCTTGCTTATCTTCATCAGTGATGATGATATGTTCGAGCCAGCCTGTCAAGCATAATTTGGTAAGACTCCAGGAAGGAACAGGGATGCCCCAGATGCAGCGAAACGCCGTTCGAGCCGGTCACGTCATCGCGTTTCAGGACGGCGAGCACCGGCACTTGAGAGACGGTATCGTCGTGTGGCAGGGAAACGAGATCATTCACGTCGGCAAGGAATTCGACGGCGAACTGCACGCCGTCCGCGATGCCCCGGGAATGATCGTCACACCTGGCCTCATCAACACCCATGCCCATCTTTCCGAATCGCCGCTCGACAAGAGCTTCGTGGAGGATCGCGGCCCTAGGCAGTTCTATCTTTCCGGATTGATCGAGTTCCTGCCGGCACGCGACGGCGCGATCACGCAGGAAGGGCGGCAGGCGAGCATCGCGTTCTCGGCACTGGAGCTCGTTCGCACCGGCACGACGACGATTATGGAGATCGGCGCCTTTGGCGACGCCGTGATCGACGTGGCGGAGCGAAGCGGCCTGCGGGCCTATGTCGCGCAAAGCTACCGGTCCGGCCGCTGGTACACCGATGACGGCCGCTCGGTTAAATATCAGTGGTTCGAAGACGACGGGCGTGCCGCCTTCGATGCCGCGGCGGCATTCTGCGAAGCCAATGAGGGGCGTGCCGACGATCGCATCCGCACGTTCCTGAGTCCCGCTCAGGTCGATACGGTTTCCGGTGAATTGCTCAAGCGATCGCGCGCCGCGGCGACGGATCTGCGTGTTCCCCTGGCCCTCCATACCTCGCAATCGGTGCCGGAATTCACCGAGATCATCCGCCGACACGGCAAGTCCCCGATCGAATGGCTGCACGAGATCGGCTTCCTCGGAAGGGACGTCATCCTTGGCCATGCCATCATCGTCGGCGGAACCAGCTGGGCGAATTTTCATGCCGACGACATCGGCATTCTCGCCGACACAGGGACCAATGTCGCGCATGCGGTGTGGGTATTTGCCCGGCGAGGCATCGCAATGGAAAGCTTCTCGAAATATCTCGCACGCGGCGTCAACATGACGATAGCAACCGACACCTGCCCCCAGAGCATGATCGAGGCGATGCGCTGGACGGCGGTCGTCAGCAAGATCATGGACCGGCGCACCGAAGTCGCCACGGCACGGGACGTCTTCAATGCCGCCACGCTCGGCGGCGCCAAGGCGCTCGGGCGCGACGACCTCGGCCGGATTGCCAAGGGTGCGAAGGCCGACATGCTCTTGTGGGACAAGGCCGGGATCTCCATGGCCCCGGTCCGCGACCCCATTCGCAATATCGTCTACTCGGCGCAATCCGAGGATCTTCACAGCAGCATCATCGATGGCCGATGGGTGATGCGCGATCGGCAGGTCGAAGGCTTCGATCCGCATGCACTTGCCGGCAGGCTCCAGAATGCTGCCGAGCAGATGTGGGGAGGCATGCAGAAGGGAGACTGGGCCGGCAGGAACATCGACGAACTCTCGCCCGAAAGCTTCCCGGAATTCCGCCCGTGAAAGGCAGCGTCGCGCTATCGGTAGGCAAGTCCGTGCAGAGCGGCCGCCAGGACCTTGATGCCGCTCACCATGTCCTCCACCGACGAGAATTCCTCCGGCGTATGGCTCCGGCCGTCCCTGGAGCGGACGAAGATCATCGCAACCTTGGTGATCGCGGCCATCTGCTGGGCGTCGTGCGCGGCGCCGCTTGCCATGGTCATCACCGGCACCTTTTGGCTGGCGGCCGCCTTCGCCAGATGGCCGAGCAGTTGGGGGTCGGACAGCGTCGGCTCGTGATCGATCATCACGTTCCAGTCGATGTCCAGCCCGCGCCTGGCAGCGACCTCCAGCATCAGCCCCTCGTGCATGGCATAGAGCCGGCGGCGTGCGACAGGGTCGGGGTGGCGGGCATCGACGGTGAAATCCACCTGGCCTGGGATGATGCCGGGAAAGTTGGGACTAACCAGCACGCGGCCGACAGTGGTGACCGCCGGTCGGCCGAGGCGGTGGGCGGTATCGATGACGCCGGAGGCGATTTCGGCGAAGCCGGCCATCGGATCGCGGCGAATTTCCATGGGAAAGGCGCCGGCATGGTTTGCCGCGCCCCGGACCGACGCATGGTAGTGGCGGATGCCGGTGATCGCATCGACAATCGCGACCGGCAGTCCCGCCTGCTCCAGGATCGGACCCTGTTCGATATGGAGTTCGATGAAGGCCGCGATGTCGTCGCGCCTAGCTTCGCGAAAACGAAGCGGATCGAGTCCCGCCTCGCGCATGGCCTCCTCGATGCTTTCTCCGGAAAAGGCGCGAACCTCGGTGAGATCCTCGTCTCTGATGCGCCCAGAAATGGCGCGCGAGCCCCAGAAATTGGCGTTGGGGAAACGGCTCGATTCTTCCTCGCAGAAGGCAACTGCCTCCAGCGTGCGCAGCGGCGTTCCGAACTGCTCCTTCAGCGCTTTGATGGCGATGAACGCCGATATCGCCCCGAGTGCGCCGTCGTAGCGTCCGCCCGGCGTCTGCGAGTCGATGTGCGATCCCGAGACAATGGCCTTGCCGCCTTGCGAGCCCTCCAGACGTCCCCAGACATTGCCCACCGCATCGTGACGAACGGCCAGGCCGGCATCTGCGCACCATTGCCCGAAGCATCGGGTCGCGCCGATCCATTCCGGCGAATACACGGTTCGCGAAACGCCGGTTTCTTCGACGGCGCCGAAAGAGGCCAGCTCGAGCACGCACCGCTCGACGAAATCAGGATCGATGGAGATCGTTTCGACAAGGTCTTTCATTCTGCCGCTCCTGTTGACGCCGAGCCATTCTCATCCGACGGGCGCTGCGATAAAACCGGATTGTTTCGCAGCGTCCGCATCGGAAAAATCGATGAATGCGATGTGCGCATTCTCACTCGGCCCGTCTCTGTAGATCAAGATGAGACCGGCCGGGTGCCCGGATTTCAGCGATGAACCATCGACAGCTGGAGACGTTCTACTGGGCTGCAAGGCTGGGCAGTTTTGCCAGGGCATCGGCCCATCTGAACGCGACCCAGTCTGCGATTTCCACGCGGATTCAAGAATTGGAGGCGCATCTTGCGGTGACGCTTTTTGACCGGACGAGACGCAGCGCGCGAATCACCGCGGAAGGCGCCGCACTGCTTCCGCTGGTGCAAGAGGTTCTCGATGCGGCCGAGCGCCTCGAACAGGCGGCAGGCAGGCAGCCGCAGGTTGCCGGTTACGTGCGGCTCGGCGTGACCGAAATCGTCGCGTTGACCTGGTTGCCCGAATTGCTGAGCGAACTGAGGTCAGCCTATCCGGCGGTGCAAGTCGAGATCGAAGTGTCGCTGTCGCAGCATCTGGAGCGGAAGCTTGAGCGCGGCACGCTCGATCTTATCTTCGCTGCCTCGGACATGCAGCCGTCGGAGTTCGTATCGCGCCAACTCGGGATGATTCAGTTCGTGTGGGTCGCCGGTCCCGGCCTGGATGGTCTTCCGGACATGCTGACGCCGGAAACAATCCCATTCGTACCGATCATAGCCACGTCGCGGGAATGGCAATTCCGCGGCTCGACACTGACATGGCTTACCTCCAACGAAGTGCGCTTCCGGAAGGTCACGATCTGCAACACGTTTCGCACCGCGGCTTCGCTCGCCATAGCCGGGCTCGGCGTCGCCTATGTTCCTGAAGCCCTCTATCGGGCCGAGCTAGAAAGCGGGTCGTTGAGGAAGATCGACTGCTGGCCACTCAATCCGCCGCTGAATATCTTCAGCATCGCGCCGCTGGCAAGGCTCGGTGAGGCCGCCGCGGCGGTTTCGAGCATCGCCGGCAATGCCGCGGCCCGGCATCCGTGCTGGATCACGATCAGGGATTAGATTTGCAGCGCCACGGATCAACGCTTGTAGCTCGTCCTTGTTCGTCGGTTGATCCACTCGTGGCGCTGTTCCTGAGATGTCGCTTGGCACTTAATTATGATAATGCCCTTCCAACGATCTTAATGGTTACGTTGGCACTTAATATGAGAATGAGCAGTTAATTTGATAATGCGCGTTGGCATTTGTCACTTAATGTGAGAATGCAGCTTGCGGTGTTTTTGCTCGCGGACGTGCCATGAACAACCCATTTCCTGACGAAGTTGACGAGGCGCTTTGGGACGAAGCGTGCCGTCGCGCGGATGTGATCCGAGAATTCCTGAGAGGCAGGACCCGCAACGCGACAGCCGCACAAGTTGCCGACCTCGCTGCCGCGATGGAAGTCAGCCAGGCGACGGCGTACAGACTGATCAAGCTGTTCCGCAGCGGCGGGACCGTTCTCTCGCTGGTAGGTCGCAAGCGAGGACGGCCGGAGGGCCATCGTGTTCTGGACGATCAACGCGAGCAAATCGTCCGGACAACGATCAGCGCGTACTACCTGAAGCAGACCCGGCCGACGGTATCGCAACTGGTGCGAGATGTGCAGACGAACTGCATCTCGGTCGGGATGAAGCCGCCGCATCGCCGGACGATTGTGACTCGCCTCCGGGACATTGACCTGCAAAAACGCGCCAAGCTGCGTGGTGAACAGAAGATCGTAAAGGCGACGACCGCCGTACCTGGGGTCCTTGGCGCGTCCCGCCCCTTACGGATCGTCCAGATCGATCATACCAAAGCCGACGTCTTTGTTGTGGATGAGAAGAACCGGCAACCCGTTGGCAGGCCTTGGCTGACGTTGGCGATGGACGTGTGCAGCCGGATGGTCACCGGTTTCTATCTGACGATGGATGCACCGTCCCGGCTGTCAACCAGCCTTTGCCTGTTGCACTCCGTCTTCGACAAATCGGCATGGCTGAGGGAACGTGAGATCTCGGATCCGTGGCCTGTCGCCGGCCTGCCGGACTTGCTGCACGTCGACAACGGCGCCGACTTCCGTAGCCGTGCATTCAAGAGAGGGTGCCAGGATGCCGGCATTGCGATCGAATGGCGGCCGCCGGGCGAGCCACGCTTCGGCGGTCATATCGAGCGGCTGATCGGAACGCAGATGGGAAGGCTGCATCTGCTGCCTGGGACGACGTTCAGTAACGAACAGGAGCTTGGTGAGTACGACTCCAGGTGTCGCCATCGTTGAGCGTGCTGGGCCGGAAATGCTCCGAATGCTGCGTGGTCACATGATGGGTGACAACAAGGTCCGATTCAGTGACGCTACCGAAAACATGATAGTTCGGTCTCGCAGGCCGAGCGTCACTCCACAGATGCAGTTAATTTGAGAACCCCACCGTCAAGATTCTCATGACTAAATGCCAAACCGGAACGGAACCAGCGCATTCTTGCATTTAACTGCCAAGTGACAA
>NZ_JAMQML010000024.1:0-31196 GCF_030068685.1 Nitratireductor sp. GZWM139
GCGAATTAGCGTAATCGCTGTCCGGTAATTCTGAAATCCGCAGCATTTCTTGTGGCCTCTGCAAATGCGCTGCGCATCGCTTTCAAGAGGTCGCCCAGATGACCTCGGGCCTGCCATTGCGCGAGTGATCCAGACACGAAGTGGGCGTTGCAGGTTCGTGCCAATGCTTGTGCGTACGTGGTCTTGCCGCATCCTGGAGGGCCGCTAATCAGCGCGCCGCGGTCCACATCGTCCCATGGGATTTTTCTCGCTCGCCAATCATTGATATCTTTTGCTAACTCTTGGCCCCAAGTGCTTGCCTCACCCATGCCGTGTAGGTCATCCAACGTCGGACCTTGCTTGGGCTGGCTTGGACTTTCGGTCGCCAGCTTAATGGCATCAATCACTGTGCCAACGCTTCGTCCCCTTCGCCACGTGACGGCTACAATTGATAGCGGGGCCAACGCAGCGCGTTCGGCATCTGTGTCTGAGATTTGCTGACCGAGAAAGGCTCTTGCTGCAGCTTGAATGTGACGAACTGTCGGCTTCTGGATCTGAACTACGGCATCGACTAGACCGTCGATCCCGTTGGGAAGCGCGTCTGAAGATTCTGCGACAAGAACGACCTTTTCGTTCTCAACCAATGTGTTGATTAGCCGGTTGCGTTGTCTGTCTTTGTCATGGGTGGCTTTGAGTCCCACGGTCCAGACATCTGGGACGATGTGCTGGGCATTGGGTTGCCAGCCTTGAAAAGCGTCTTCCAGAACTTCTCGGTAGAAGCTGAAATCTTGGGAATCCGGAACGCATAAAACCACGACTTTCGGTTCGTCGCCCTGGTAAATGTGTGCGTTTCGTACTGAGTGAATGATTGAGCAGAAGGCCAGAAAACTGGCCGCGCTCGCGAATTGTTTCGGAGACTTGTGTTTACGTCTACGGCTCATGGATTGACTCCAGATACTGCATCAGGGCGGGGCCCAGCATCGGTCTTCGTCAGGGAAAATTTGTTGTCAGCCACGCCAGCGTCTGACGGATGTCTCCGGCCCTATCAGCGCTTCATCGAGGTCCGCTTCGACAAAACGATTGAGGATCAGGGATGAGAGGCCGGCTGCAGGCTGCGTCTCTTGGAATGCGGTAAAGCAATCTGAAACAGAAAGGCTCGCATGTTCTTCCAGCGCCGCTAGCAGGCGAATGCGATCCCCGAGGGGGCATTGCCATCGGGCATAGCGAAGAAGATCCATTGCGTTCTGAAGGCGGAAGCCAGTGCAGAACTCAGAGGCATGCATGGCCGCGTATTCGTAGCCATTGGCTGCTGCCGCCTGAGCAATCCACGGCTCAGGACGAGCGCTATTCTCCAGTAGGGCGTCAACGACGAATAGCTCGCCGCTCTTCTGCACCAGAAAGTCGGGAACGTGTAGGTTTGCCCCGTTCTTCAGCGCAATAGGCAGGCAAGTCCAGGAAGCGACTTCGTTGTCAACATCCAGGAGGCAGCCCAGATGTCGAGCCGAAAGATTCCGAAACAACGGCGTTCCGATGCAACGCATGGTGCCACTTGGTTGGAATGACCATTTAGCCGCTTCGGCTCGAACAGTGAGAAGCCCGGAGCTTGAGTCTACATGTACATTGGGAAAGTGTTGATCAGTCACACTGCACTCCATACGCAAACATGAACATGAACGCCGCAGGGGCGGCATCGACATGAGGTCAGCGTATGAGGCGTATGGTGTGTCTAGTGTTCATTTTGGAACAAATAGAGAACAATCTGCGGCGTGTCAACTGACTTTTAACGAGAGCGGGCTGCTGGCCAGGCGGGAACCATGCGCGGGGCCATCCACGTAAGCCGCAATGTTGGGGGAGCATTTGGGTGTTGTCGTCCACCGTGATTTGCGGTGACTCCAGAGCTACGGGCCGAGTTTAGGCGTTTTCTGTTCCCAGAATCCTTGCCTCCCTTCAGGTCGCGTCTTCTTCGATTCTGAGTACAGCGGATGGATCGACCATTGCCGTTTTTGTGGGTTGTAGAGACCTGGCAGTTGGTAGTGGTTATGGATGCACAGGAAGTCTTTGGTGTTCATGGTCGCGATCGTCGCGCCATACACGATGGCTGTAGCTGCGATCACCAGGTCCTGCTTCAAGCTGGGAGACTTGGTGTTTGGACCGTTGAGCCAGAGGTTTTTTAGCGCCGGTGTACAGGTCATACAGGCGTGCAGCCGCGCCACTTTCTCGTTCATCTCAAGATATGGGAGGCCCTGTGCGAGCAAATCATCCAGCCACTCTTCCAGTTCGCGGGCTTTTTGAGGGACAGATTCTTGGATTAGTGTAATTCCGCGTTGGATTTCGAACACCGATGCAGGTGTAAGTGCAAGAGCCTCTTCTTCCTGAGATATCCACTCTGTGATGTTTTGATCCGGGAATTTTAATCTCAGGTTGCTGAGAACGCAGGTGTCAAGGATGTACATGCTGCTTCGCCTCGTACGGGCTTTCTTACTTCGGCGAGCTTTTGTGAACGTTAGAGGTTAAGAAAACGGGCGGTCGCGCAGTGAGGCAGTGTTTTCGAACAATCTGAATCTTTTCTATTCAGAGGGGGGCGGAGACAAGGTGCGTCATGGCCTGACGGGGATGGTCGCCGATCACGGGTAACCCGCGATAGTGAGTGCAGATCGAGGTGGAGGGGTATTTTATCTGATCGGCTAGTATCACGGGCCCACTAAGACGGGCTGCGAAACTCGAAAGACGACCGCCGACGATGTCTGGATAGCACCTTGATTGAAAGTCTCCGGGAAATATGTGAGCAGGACGCTGCTCACCGTGTAGGTCTCCGGAACGCACTCCACTCTGAGCTGGCGGTGCCCTGCCTACTACAACACTAAGCGCTCGTTCGCCCTTGATCTGTGCCCTCAAGGTTCCGCATGCGAGCCGTCCTGCAATAGCAAGAAATGACATGAAGCCTCAACTCAGCGTAGGTTTTAAGGCGGTTAAGAAGCCAGTGCTACATTACCCACGGTGAGTGCTGCTTTGAACGTGGATGCTGTGGGCGTGCCCTTCCGCTATTAGGAATGTAACAGGATGAAGATCATCCAGTATTGCGCAGCAGAGACGGTTTGATCGATATGCGGCGGTATCAAGTGCAATTCTGTTGCTCAGGACCTCTGGAAGCCCAGAAGGGGTCGGGGTATGGCCGTGCACAATTATCTTCGAAAAGCTCTCAGCGTAATCTAGGAACTCTTCCCTGATCCATCTGGTTTTTCGCGCGTCTTGGTGTGGAAGCGGGACACTCGGATCAACACCTGCATGAACCAAATGGAATCGTTCGGTTTCAATAAATGAGACCGCGCTTCTGATGATCTCTACGTGAAGGGGGTGTTCACGAAGGAACTTCTCACGCGCCTGCTGGATACTCGTACCGTGTGAGATTCCGTAGGATTCTAGAGTTGGTAAGCCACCGCCACGCATCCAAGCCCAAAGCAGTTTTTCTGCGTCGCCGATTTGATTGATAAAGCGTAGCAGGAATTCTTCGTGATTTCCCAAGATGAGCCGTGAATTTTTGCTGCTGTTTAGTGTTTCAGCTACTAGGTCCATCGCTCTGCGGCTTTCTGGTCCGCGATCAATGATGTCGCCTAAGAATACGATCCTGGCGTTTGGCGAGTCACCGATCGCGATTTTTGCTAACAGCGCATCCAGTAAATCAGCTCGGCCGTGTACATCCCCGATCGCAAATGTCCGCATTTTTATCCGTTCCGTTTACTGACTGCGGCCAAGCAAAATTGGTGCGCCTGTCGAAGCAGGCTCTGCGTGAGATGGTCGCCGCTTCTCTCCCGACCAACACAACTCTGGCTTGGCTTGGACGATCATGGTTTGATTGATTCTCTGTGGGACAGGGGGGCGTTGGGACCGTTCGACTTTCTCTTTGTGATAGATGCAAAATTATCAAATTTCATGCAAAATACGTCCCCAACATTTTAATGCCTTGAAGGATTTCTCATGGTCAAAGGCAAACTTACCGCTGGTGAAGGAAAAACAGCCTCTTCTTGGTCTGCTGATGAGGTGCGAAGCAATTTTGATGAATTTCTGGAAGCTATCGCATCTAGTGGTCCGCATACGATAGTTGATGGGGAGCGAGAGTTCAGCATCCGACTGATCCGGGTCCCCGACACAAAGGTAGCCAATGCGTTTCTGGTGGCTGGCGGGCCATTAGAAAACAACTGAACGTTTTCGCTTGGATTCTGCCCTGTGTAGCCGTTGGGCGGTGCATGCGTTCGGGGGCACCGCTTGGTGTAGAAACTGGTTCGTGAAGAATGTCCCTGCAACGTGAAAAACGTCCTCCAGACACTGTTCTTTATGAATGCCGATCTCGTTGCTTGATCGGTGATGGACAGGTTGGGAACTCCTCAGTGAAGCTGGTCGAGTAAGTCGCTGTTCCGCTTTTGCCCGCATCCTGGTTGTTCACCTGCTGATGCGGCGCTGCGCGGCAACCCACCGAAGCAGCCATTCGTTGCATCTGCGAAGACGACCGGCAACCAGACGGCTGCAATGCGGACCTTCCTGCCGTTCGCTGCACGTGCTCGGTTTACGCCACATCTGCGAAGTAATACGAAAGAAGGGCGGGAAGCCGTCCTTCGCTGCGTCTAGGACGAACGGCAGGTGTGCGCAGGAAGCAGCCTTTGCAAACTGCAGTCCACCGGGTGGCCGACAGCCCAGAAGTGGAAGTTGGCGGCAGACGCTCCACCTAGGGCAAAGCGCAAAGAAGCGCCCTTCGCAAATTCAGAGCGACCAAGCATGGAAGTAGAGCGAGATTGGGCCTTAGGAGGCATTCTCTCGCGCAGCCGCTCATGGACAGCTTCCAGCTCGGACCATCATGCATTGACGGTCAGGCCTCCACGACCGCCGCTCTCGTTGCAATGTATTCGCGCAATTCGTCGGCGAAGTCATCGACAAAGGCCTGGGCCATAGCCGAGAATGGCTGGTCGGGCTCAGCATGAAGCTTCAAGCTATCTACGCCCCTCATCGCGTATTGAAGGTGGAGAGCCAGCATCGCGGGGTCGCTGCTTGTTGCTAATCCGGTTTCGAGGTCGTGCATGATGCGCTCGCGAGTCGCCTTGAGAAACGATAGTTTAGCAGTTCGAGCTTGGACGAGATCGATACGGTTGAGAGCAAGACAGCGGATCGTTTCTGAACCACGTATGCTAGGACCGCTATTCCCTACCGAAGGTTCCAGCACGCTGTATGTGGCATCATTTCTCCAATGCAATTCCGGGCATGGGTCTATCCGCGTCGGATCAATTATGAAGGGCTCTTCGGCGTCGTGATTGTCTTCATTCGCCAAGAGCCGAGGGCCGCCCACTGGAAACTGCACGGCCTTTCCATGAACTGTTGTCGGTGCTGCCGCCTGTAGCGCCTCGACTTCAGTGACGGTCATCTCAGCGGTTACGATGTGCTGCCTGAGGCCTTTGTTGCAGCCTGGGCAGGTCGGAAGCAGGTTGTTCCACTTAAGAGCTAGCCACCAATATCCGGGATACGAATTGCCGAGCGCCGCCGACTTCGGCCGATAGTGCTCGACTTCGAAGAAGCCCTTCTCCAGCTTCTTCTCGCAATAGGCACACTTTTGGTGGAAGAGTCGCTTGAGTTCGACCTTGATGTCGTTTTGCTTGTAGCGGTCAAAGCCTCCGAAGCCGGCATCGCCTGGTGACCAAGTCGCATAATAGTTCGCTGCATCCTGCTGCTGCTGGACTGTCGCGGCGGAAGATAGAGAAGCTGGCTCCTCTGCGCTTCGCTCCACGAAAATCATGATCCCCCAGCCTTTCCGCCGGAAACGGGTCTGTCGCTTTCCAGCGCGTCGATAACAGCTTGGACGGCTTCTAACCTTACGTTTGGACGCAATGCGCCCTTTGGCCTCTCTCGCTCGCGAAGGAACCGCAATAGCGCGGTCTGGACGACCTGCTCGAGTGCGCCATCACCCAAAGCAAGTTGCCGGACAAGCCTGTCTGCCTCCTCTACGCTGTCTGAAGGAAGTTCCCCTATCCGATGCACGTATCGTGCCACGCCAAGCTCGGTCTCTGGATCAACCGTGCTCGATAGACCGAAATAATCTGAAGTAAGGAGCTGGTCCGCACGCATCCCCTTAATGCTTGGAAGATCATCGAGCTGGACAATTCGCCCCTCTTCGTCCCGTTGAAGTACAACTACCTCGCCATCGTCCATTCCTCGGAGGCAGAGAGGATCATGGGTCGTGACAATGAACTGAACACCTGGCAGTGCCAGTCGAAGTGAAGACATAACTCGCATCTTCCATCTCGGATGCAGGTGAGTATCGATCTCGTCGATGAGGACTACGGCCTCTGCGTCTTCGAGCGACCGGAAGTCGCGGAGCAATTCGCGGGCCACGTCGGCAACGAGCGCGAAAACGGAGCGATAACCTTCGCTGAGCCGTTCGATCGGGATCGTTTCACCGCCCAGCGAAACACAGATGCGATCGTCCAGGTCCCGGACCACCTCGTCCTCGTCGCCTAGCGACAGGACTATCCGCATCATCTTTGCAACCTCGTTGAACTGTCGATCGTCGAGTTGGTCCAGCCACGCTCCTGCATACGGGAGGGCTGCGGTGGGATCAAAAAGCGTGCGCACCCTGACGTGGTCGGAGCTTGGGCGGGCGGTCCGGCGTGGATCGAAATATCGACGCGGACCATATCCCAGTACCACGCAGGCGGAGTTCGGCGGTCCGTCGATCCGTTGTGCGTTCGCATCGAGGTGAAACTGAGCCTCTCCACCAAAGCGGAGGTCTGCTTCTACTATCGCGTCGGTGGGACTTAATTGGTCCCAGCGCCCCCCGACTTCGGCCCGGAGAAAATCCGACTGATCACGCACGAGCTTCTTGGCATGTCGCGTGCCGATCAAAGCCAACGCGATTGCCTGCAAGACACTTGTCTTGCCTACGGCGTTCTCACCGAGCAACATAAGACACGGCGTGCTCTTCGATCGCTTTCTCAAGCGGCTCAGGCCGATATGCAGCCGGTGGATGCCCTTGAAGTTACTGATACGAATTTGCTCCACACCTCCAGTGCGGCGAGGTTCGGGGCGATATTCGCGCAAGGTTTGGGACACCAGATCGACCGGCATGTCGTCCGCTGAGGCGTCCGATTGATCCGAACGTCTTGCCTGATCCTCTTCGACCAGCGTGTCCATGCGACGTAGGAGTCTGGTCTGATCAGTTGAGTCGGCGTCAGCAAGAGCTGAAACAAGCTGCTGAACGAAGCTCGACGAGCGGCCTTGAATGCGCATCCCACCAATTTCAACACTATCGAACAGCCTTCGGGCCACTCCGATCCGAGCACCAGCGAAGCGCGCTCGTGAGTCGAGATATGCTGCTACACCTCTTCCATCGTTTTCAATGCTGGCACGAAGGTGCCCCAGCAGAGTGTCCATCTCATCCGCCCGGGCTCCGAGGAGCCTGCTTTCGTTAAGGCTGAGAAGCCAGGACGTAAACCGCCCCTCCTTGGTAACACCTTCGCATCGCCCGTCGGCGAGAAAGAGGAAATGTCGTTCGGCATTGCCGCGATAAGGGTTTACGATGAGGGGCTTTTCGCGACCATCGATCTCGGACATCGGCGTTAGGTAAGGCGCACGTTCCCCGATGACTGGGAACTCAGTGCGCTTACGGCTCGAGCACTCGATGCAGACCAGAACAAGATTTTCGAGTTCGTAGGCAAGCCAAACATAGTGGTCCTGCTCTGAGCCGCCGATTCCGTTCCCTGCATCACGCAGCGGCCTGAAGGTTTCTATTACTGTCTCGATGTCCTGTGACGAGCGTTCGCAGAAGACGCATTTGTCGAAGCACCTCTCCCGAACCGCTGATTGGACTGGCTCCCAGAAATAGAAGGCCTCGTCTATCTGGGCACGGCGCTGCGCTCGTTCTTGCTTCGGACGGCGGAGATACTCCCGAAGCTCACGCCGGGACGCGCCCACATAGGGGTCATCCGCTATCTCGGGAGTGGGAAAGGGGCCGAGCCGGATCATTCAGGAATAGCCTCGCGCGTCCAAAATATGGGCTAGATTGTAGATTGAATTGGCACTAACCACTCCAAGCTCCTAACGGTTCTTAGCATTTCATTTTTAGAAGACCTGCGGAAGCCTCTATTAATTCAAGTGATAGAGGGATACTGCGCTTCGCATCAAGGTCAGCTTTGCAGAAGTCGCTCTGCGGTGCCCAAACGGAAACGAGGGCGTCAATGGACTGCCTCCGGCCATCCGCTACACCTGACGCGAAGGGCGGCTTTGGGCCGTTTCTGACCGTCCACTTCCTTGAAAACTCAAACCAAAACAGGTCCAGTTCCTTAGCGCGCAGCGCAGCGTCGGCGGGTGTGGGATGGCTTTTCACCGTATATTTCTCGATAGAACTGGCAAAAACGTCCGAGATCCAGAAAGCCTGCTTAATTGATCAACCTTGGAAACGGGACCCAGATTTCGAGGCCCACATTGCACGGAGCAATATGTTCGATGCCGTCAGGGAGAAGAAGATCGACGGATACTACTTCGTGAACGAATAGATCAAAGTTGCCAGTGACAGGGAATTGCCATCGTAATTGCACCTCGATGCCCCCACTATGCAACTTTACGGGTTCGTCCGCCCTTGTTAAACCTTTCACGGGCAGGGGGCGTAGGTAGCATGGCAATTTGGTACTACACGATAGGACAGGAATGTAAGGGACCTGTCACCGAAGAAGAAATCTGCGGCCTGATCCAAAGTGGAAAGATCGCCCCTAAGGCGTATGTCTGGCGCAACGGTATGTTGAATTGGCATGTTGCGGGCGAGCATCCCGACTTCGCGGACCTCTTCGTAACACCACCTCCCCTCCCACCACCGGCCACCCCCGTCAGCTTTCCGCAGCCCGCTTTTCAGCCTGTTGCAACGGCATCTGGCGTTGTCCTTACCTCGCGACCCTGGCCGCGGTTCTGGGCTAGGCTCTTCGACAACCTGTTATTCGTACCACTACTGGGGTTCGGAATTGGCCTCTGGTCAGCCGTGTACGCTCCGGACATTTATGTAAAACTTGTAGGTATGCACGAACTGCTGTTCAGCCTCATGATCATGCCTCTAGTGGCCTTATTGCTTGGAGTCAGCATGACGTTGCTCGGTAGCACTCCGGGCAAGGCCATTGTCGGTGTGCAGGTCCCGGTTCCGCCAGGAAGCAGTCGCTTCTGGTTCTACTTCACGAGGGAGTTTAAGGTTTGGATAGCGGGCCTCGGAATGGGCATTCCGCTTGTCGCCCTCTTCACCCAGATTGCTCAGTACCGGCGGCTAGCGTCTGGCCGTCCAGCCAGCTACGATGAGGGTAATCCATCAGTCGTCGCGACCCCTGGCAAAATGCGCCTGAGCATAGCCGTAACATTGGTCGCCGTCCTTCTCATCGGCAACACCATTTTGCGGACAGAGGATAGGAGAGCGGCAAGCAATCTTACGGCCACGCAGACATGGGTCAGTCCCGTGACGGGCAAGTCAGCGACAATCGGTAAATCTTGGCAGCCTCAGCCCATCGAGGCCGGCAGTGGAACTGCATTCTATTTCGTCGCAAGCGAGTTGCTTTCTGAGGCAATCTTTGGCCATGAAACACTCCCCTCAGATAAGATTGATAACATGACATATGCTAACGCCATCAGGGATGCGGTAGTGTCAGAGGTAACTATAGACACCGAGTGGCAACCAGTGCAGGTGCAAGGCATGCTGGGAGTACGAGCGACGGGGATTTCAACACGAGCTTCAGATGCCACTGTAGAGGTGACAATTGTCGTAAGCGGGCGAGATGCGTGGCGAACCTTGATCTTCATCCGAGGTAGCTCCGCCGAACAGATGACCGAGAAGGATCGGTTCGTGAATGCCATGTTTGGGACCACCAACTGAACAACATTGTTTTCGGCTATCCTATGAAGTGGATAAAGGTGGCGGGATTCAACGAAATTCGTGAGTCGTATTGGTCTTGTGCAATCTTCCAGCAAGGTGTGTAAATCCAGATCACGTTCAATCGAGTTAGATACATGCCTGCAGTTTCACCAATCGAATGGGATATCGTCGAAGCAAGAGTATCTAAGGCATTGGCTCGCTACGGGATTCAAAAGCCATCGCTTGCTTTTCTTTACCTCGTGCTGGAGCAGCATTTCCCGGACAGGTCGTCAGACTATCCGGAAATGATCGTGGACGGGGGTAACGATCTCGGTGTGGATGCGATAGAAATCCTCGAGCGCGAGGACCGAGCGGAAGTCTTCATTTTCCAATCGAAACACCGAACTTCATTGGCATCAACCGATAGAACGATCAATGACGGGGAGGTCCTAAAAGTCGGAGCCTTCCTTCATGGGCTTTTCGACAGGGAAGATCGGCTCCTAAAAACCGGAAATCTACAGCTGACTGAAGCCGTGGCGCGAGTTTGGCAACTCCATAAAGACGGTGTCATTTGCCTCTATCGCGTCGTTTTCTGCAGTAACGGCAAGGGATTGACCCCTTCTGCCAAATCAATTTTCGACAGCACGCTGAATTCTATGCCCAGCGTTGACTACGAGGTCTACGGTCCGGTCGAGATTATGCGTGACATCGGGGCAACCGGCCGGGAACGCGAGATTGGTTGCCTTCAAGTAATCGGGAAAGAAGCATTCGAACGAACCGATGGCGATATCCGCGGCGTTATAGCGTCTGTTGACGCACGATCCTTTGTCGAAATGATCCAAACCTCCGATAAGAAGTCAATCAAACGGCATTTGTTCGACGAGAACCTGAGAATCTTCCTCGGGGCGAATGGCGGATACAACAGCAACATCATCCAAACGGCAGTCTCAGATGACAGCCATTTGTTTTGGTATCTGAACAACGGCATTACGATCACCTGCAAGGATTACGCTTTTAACAAGGGGCACTCGAACCCCGTAATCCGGATTGAGGACTTCCAAATCGTAAACGGCGCTCAAACCTCGCACTCTCTCCTCGAAGCCTACAAGAAGTCACCTGAAGCGTTCGAGAACGTTGTGTTGATGGTCCGCGTTTACGCTACGGCACGAAGCGACATAACCGAGAGGGTCGCCGTCGCGACCAATAGCCAGGCGCGCATCCAGGCTCGCGACCTTAGGGCCAACCACTCTGTTCTGAAAAAACTTGAGATCGCTTTTCACGACAGCGGCTATTTTTTCGAGCGCAAACGGAACATGCACGCCGACCGTGACCCTAAGAAGCGTGTTGATGCTCTGAAGCTGGGCCAGATACTGCTTTCATATGAATTGAGTGAACCTGATCGGGCGAAAGCAGATTCCGATACAATTTTCGGGGAGCGTTTCAATGTGATCTTTCACGAGCATCACAGTATCGATGACTTATGCCGACTGGTCGAACTCTATCGATTGATTGAGGAGATGCGCGACGCCTATGTTGCCCGGCAACGAGATGTGATTGAAGCGCCGACAGGCGAGCACCAATATCTCATTTACGGCCACTGGTTCGTATTGTATGCGGCCCATCTGATCTTGACGCAGAAGAATGCCCCGTTGCCCATCGGTGAAGAGGCACGAAAGCTCGTGCTGGAGGCCTTGGCGCTGGTGGCCAAGGCATGCGCAAATGTGAAAAGCACTGCACATTATCAGTTGTTCCGAAGCTCCAAGACAAAGGGACGTATAATCGCCGAACTGGAAGGGCGTCAGATGACTCTGTTTGATCTTTAGGGATTCATTGGGAATTCATGCATCTTTCCCTTTGTAACGAGTCGATTGCCTCCATTCTAAGCTATCAAAAGTCTTCAGCCCTCTTGTTGTTATTGCGGTGCCTCCATGCCTCTGGTCTCGTTTCCGTCCGACATTCCATTAGGTCAGCAGCACTTGGCACTTTGGGCTCAAACCGGGCATGCGGCGATGCAGCGGATTAGCACCTAGTTGAACACCAACCTTCATTGCTCACGGCCTTTGGCTGACGTTTCAGCCAAGCATGGCGGATGACCGGTCCGAGATCGGAGTGGCAAACTACGGCGGAGTTTCAAGTGGCGTCCGCAGTTTTCACAATCCGTAGCATCACAGCGTAGTGCTTCTTGTCACGCTCCCGAATGTACTTCATAGCGCCATTCGCTGCGCGATGGCTCTCTTCGACGGTGAGCGCGGGAAGTGAATTGACGGCTTCGATGTCACCATGAGACTCAATTTGGCATACTCGTTCAAGCTGGTTCATCTCCGCGTGACGTTGACGACATCGAGTGTGGACTTCACGGCGACCTCAGTACAAGTGGTAGTCGCGGCAGTCCCGCGCAATACCGCCGAATGGGTGTGAAAACGTGCTCTGGGCACACGCATTCTCCCAAAATTGTGGAGGGATTCTATGTTGCGGGCGTCTCTGGGGCGCTAGATCGGGGATACAATCGCGGCCTGACAACGTGGGCTCATGCGCATATTATCATATACGCGCACGGCGTGAGAATGCTGCTATGTATGACGCGGACGGCCGATTTAGAGCAATGGGAGACCGCGAAATGGGGGTACCAGACTATTCGATGGCTGCATGAGAGAAATCTAATCTGCGCGCCGAGGAAACCGTCGGCGCGCAGTATTTTCGATCATCACGTCTTGCGCAGTCGTGCCAACTGATCCTGCGCGTTGGCTTCACGAGCCGCACGAGCAAGCTCTACTGAGACGACGCGGCGGCCTACTGGCCAAAATGAAATGCCTGCAAGCTTGAACGACTGGATCCCAAAAGGAATACCGATGATCGTCAGGCAGTTCAGGACGCCTGCAATCAGGTAGGAAATAAACAGGATTATACCGAAGCTGCAGGCCCACAACACATTCGCGATGAATCCGATTGTTCCAGTTGTCGCTGTTACAGCTGACAGTTCTCTCGCATCCAGGTCACGGACATGGACGACATCCTTTCCGAATGGCCATGCTGAGAGCTTCGCCATCTCAATTGCTGCTCTTGAAAGAGGCAAGCCGATGATCGAAACAGCAAAGATGACAGCGCCGACAAGCCAGATGACTGCGATGACAGCGCCTCCGAGCAAAAACCAGATGATATTTCCAGCAAAACGCATGATAAACCCCTCCCTTAAAGGAGATTATCTAATCTCGGGAAGAACGCATTTGCAAGTTGACTTGCGGCATTTCTACGAATGAAATCGAGTTGAAAAATGGGGAGAGGGTACATGAGATTTGCAGCAGTTTTCTTGATCGCATCGACGTCATTCGCAGTAGCAGAACCTGTTAAATATAGTGAGCTGACAAACGATTTCTGGCGCGGAAATTTTGGAAACGTGATAGAGTGTCTACAACATCAAATCGGCAAAGACGTCATCAGAATGCGCGAAGCTGGTGTGCTAGATCCGGAAGAAGAAATCTATGCCGATGACGACGTCGATGGCTTCCCGATCGGAGCTGTCGAAGTGACTTTTGCTGACACGGACTCAAATTATTCATGCGTTCCGCACGAAGGAAGCTCGACCGTGTCGTTGATCAGCATCGAGATGGGCGAAGTTTTCACGATCTGCAAGAAGTGGTCCCCTGGCTGCGACAATATGTAGTTGCATAGATGTAGCTTGTTTTAAGATTTTGTCGCTTGGTTCTTGCAATATTTCTGAAATATTCTCTTTTTTGACGCGTATAAAAGGAGCGGAATGAGAACGAAAAATGGTCTGTCAGGTGGCGTGCCCCCATCGGGTGGTCCAGTTTGCGGGGACCAGAGAACATCCGCAATGAAACAGAAAGCAGAGTCCTAAAGTTCATTTTTCAAGCCAGTTAGAATGTGATTGTTTCCGATGGACCAAAGTTAAATCATAAATTAACAATAAAATTGGATCAGCTAAGTGGGGATGATAATTTATATGTACTAGGTGGGTTGAGGGGAGCTTTCTTGGTGGTATCGCTCCTCGAAAGATATTTCGGGACGAATGAAATTTGCTTTTTCTGAAATTGCGCACAAACACCAAGGTGGAACGGTTTCGCGGTTCAATGACAAGCGTGAATGCTCAAGTAGGTGCATTCGTTGCGTGTCTGATGCTGGTTCTAACACTTCCATTGGCAGTGGCGCATTCGGACGGCGCGATTCAGGGGCGCGCTTCTGTCATCGACGGTGACACGATTGAGATCCACGGAAGCCGAATTCGCTTCAATGGAATCGACGCACCTGAAAGCGACCAGCGCTGCCATGAAAAGGGTGGGAAGCTGTATCGATGCGGTGCGGCCTCCGCGAAGGCTCTTGACCGGCTTCTGAGGTCATCTTCTCCTACGGTATGCCAGTTTGTCACACTGGATCAGTATGATCGTTTTGTCGGGGACTGTTACCTCAATAATGGAGAGAGCGTTCAGGAGTGGATGGTCTCAAATGGCCACGCTCTGGATTGGCCCAGATATAGCCGCGGCAAATATGCTTCTCATCAAGAATATGCGCGCAAATACAAACTTGGGGTGTGGCAGGGAGCATTTGACGCCCCTTGGGATTGGCGACGGGGCAAGCGCAGTTCCACGAATGCGACCTTAAGACCAGCACCAGGGCAGGTCCAGGGAAGTGGGGAATGCTCGATCAAGGGTAACATCAACTCCAAGGGACGTCGTATCTTCCATGTCCCTGGTCAGCGTGATTACGCGAAGACGAAAATTTCCGAAAACAAGGGCGAGCGATGGTTTTGCTCGCGTGAAGAGGCAATCGCGGCGGGCTGGCGTCCAGCACGTCGTTAGCATTAGTATCGCCTGAAACGATTTCGGGGGAATTCGTTCACGCTACCTCAACTGATGTGGCCGGCAACGACTAGTGATTTATTGGGGGCTAAATTGGCTGGTAAGTTTGATGCGCTGGAGAAGCTGCGCGACAAATTTCTTTCAGAACACCACGACTATCGCGCTTCGACGGACATGTTCCCGAGCCTGAATGTCGACAAGATCGCAAAAGAGATGGAACTCGCAGAGCTCGGCGAGAAGCGCGGGAGCGAGGAGCAGCCTCCAAAGACGGCAAAGGCTTTCGACGATGTCGAGAGTTCGATCATCGAATACGTGCAGGAGGCGAAAAGAACGTCCCACCAGAAGCTCGAAGACAGGCTCCACCTCTACGCCCGTCGTGTTGCAGGGCTTAATCTCGATGAACAGCTGGGCATGCTTCAGCAGGCCAACACTTCCAGCCTTTCAGACTTCAATGCAGAGATCTCCAATGGTCTCGATGAGCTACATGCCAAGAGAACTGATCTGAAAGCCGCAACCGATGAGCTGAACGCCTTCAAAAAGGAACATAGGCTTGAGCGTGTCGCCCGCGTCAACAGTGGGCTGACCATCTCATTGAAGTGGGGAATTCTCGTACTTGTCTTCCTGGTTGAAAGCATTCTGAACGGCTTCTTTCTCTCCAAGGGGAACGAGCAGGGCATTCTTGGCGGTGTAACAGAGGCTCTGGCCTTCTCCTTCGTGAACATCGGGGCCGCGCTGCTTCTTGCCTACTACGGAGCAAGAGGCATCACGCACAGGTCGTTCCTTCGCAAGCTGATAGCCGCAGGGGCCATCCTTGTTTATGTGGCCGGGGCCATAATCATCAATCTTCTCCTGGCGCACTACCGCGAAGTCAGCGGCACTTTCATGTCAGGAGCTGGCCTCGAAGCGATCAAGAATATGAGAGCCGATCCGTTTGGGTTGAATGACATCAGCTCATGGATGCTCTTCCTTGTTGGCCTCCTGTTCTCGGTCATCGCCTTCATCGACGGCTGCCTGCTGTCTGATCCGTATTTCGGCTATGCAGGCGTCGAGAAGCGACGGCTGGCGCGACGCGACGACTATATCGCGACGAAAGCGGAGCAGATCGAGTATCTTCAGGAGGTCCGTGACGAGCATAACGAACAGGTCGAGGACATCCTCAAGGAACTCTCGGCGAGGAAGCGCGAATACGCTGCCATCCTGACCAGCCGCAATCGAATTGCTGCACTGTTCGATGAACACCAGGCGCAACTTGAAGAGGCCTGTAGACAGCTTCTGGCGAAGTACCGTGAAGCGAATGTTCAGGCGCGCAGCACGGCCGCGCCACGGCATTTCTCACAGGTCTACAAGCTCCCCAAGACTACAAACATCATTCGCACCGACGGGGAGATCTCTCAGAAAGAGCTTGATGCATCCATTGTCAAAGCCCGCAAGATGCTCAGCGAGCAGATGGTCGAAATCGGACGCATGTGTGACGGCGGTATCAAACAGTACAGGGATCTCGATATCCTTTTCCCGGAGGCGAGCAATGAGCAGGCGTAGACCTCGCGGAGGGAAGAGGCGTCGTGGCAATTCCAGAAACAGGGGCAAGGCACCTGCAATTGTTGCACTGACGCTCGTTGCATTGGCATCGAGTGCATTGATCGGCGGATATGCCTGGCTCAAGGTTCGCTCACTGGACAATGTCGCCCTCGACCCTGAAACAAACTGCCCGCTTGATGGACCGACAAGCGTTACGGCATTCCTGTTCGACACTACGGATGCAATCCCTGAAGCCGCCTTCATGCATCTTCGGAACACTTACGAGAGAGCCATTGAAGACGAGATCGAAGCAGGTGGCGAAATCTGGGTCGGCTCCATTACGGACAAGCCAGGTGAACTGGTCGTCGGGTTTCGGGGATGCAATCCTGGTGATGAGACGACGGTTGACGATTGGACTGAGAACAGGCGCATAAGGCTGGAGAAGTTCCAGCGCGGCTACAGAGAGCCTCTTGAAGCTGCCCTCGACCGGATCAAGCACTCGGAGGGCGCAGATCAGTCCCCGATCATGGCGGCCATCCAGTCGGTCAAGCTGCAGATCTTCGAGACAGCTGAAGCCCGTGATGTGCCAAAGAGGCTGGTCGTCGCCTCAGACATGATTGAGCATACAGATCTCTATTCCCAGTACCGCTCTGGCCCTGACTACCAGGCCTATCTGAACAGTCCTGCCAGCTCCCCCAATCGAACAGACCTTATGGGGGCCGAAGTGACGGTACTCTATTTCAACAGGCCGCAGAAGAAATTCGGTAGCGCTCCCCATGCACAGTTCTGGGCCAACTGGTTTGCAGACAACCGCTCCGGGAAGTTCAATTTCGTCAAGGTGGAAGGCATCTGACATGGCAGTGAAAAAACACTACCCATTCCTCGATTCCAGACACCTTCCCATCTACGTCTTCACTGCGTTCACCATTGTGGGCTGTCTGTTTATCGTCATTGCCAAAACGAGCGGTGTATCCACCTCCATTGCGATCACCGTTCCGATCATCCTGATGCTGGTTTACCTCGGCTTGTCCATTATTGTCGGCAAGCTCAAGGTCCACGATGAGCAGACAGGCGACAACCTCTATTACATGGGGTTCCTGTTCACGCTGACCAGTCTTGCGGTTTCGCTCTACCAGTTCGGCACAGGCGGCAATGCGGATGACGTCGTTCAGAGCTTTGGTGTCGCCGTCTCATCCACGATCACCGGCATCGCTCTGCGTATCCTGTACAATCAGGTACGCAGAGATCCTGTGGGCACCGAGGGCAAAGTCAGAGAAGAGCTTGCCGACACCACACGGCGCATCACCACGGAAATGGATGTGTCCGCGCGAGAGTTCGCCGACTTCCGCCGTGTGTGTAACCAGATGCTCGAAGAAGGTTTCGATGAGATCGCCAGACAGGCTGAGCAGAATGGTGCCAGCGTTCGCAAGGCATATGAAAGCATGGTCTCTGAAGCGCTCAAGCCTCTGCAGGAGACATCATCCAAGATAGCCGAGAACCTCGAAAACACCTTCAGTAGGATTGAAGACCGTTTCACAGGAATTGCAGACAAGGTCGACACAGTTGCCGGCAATCTCGACAAGGCCAACACCTCAATGGAGGAAACGGTTTCCAGATTTGAGAAGCAGGCTGAAACTGTTTCAGGGAAGCTGGAGAACATCACCATTCCGGATGCGGTTCTGAAGAGCGAACTCCTACCTCTCATAAAGACGCTGGTCACCACCATTGGGGAGTACACCGAACGGTCTGAGGCGCTTTCGCGGCAACAGAAAGAGCGAACGGACAAGATCCTGCTGGCCGTCGGGCAGCTTACAAAGTCGCAGACAGAATTCTCTTCCAAGATGAAGGAGCAGACCGACAAGAGCTCCGACTCCCTTACAAAAATGCTTGAAGCATTGCTGGAGAAGGATCTCGATGAGGATACGCCTCCGCCTATCCCGAACACCTCTGGACCTAACGTTACGCCCACACCAACGCCAAGTTCAGCGCAGCCGAAGCCGGCACAAGGGATGGATAGCGCCACGAGTTCGAGCACATCCGCACAATCGGTTCCTGAAGTCAAAACACCTGAAGGTGATCATAATGGAACCAAGTCCAGGTGGTGGCGGTGAGCGTTGGAGATATGACTTCCGTCGAGACAGAGAAAACAGGCTATGCCCGTGGTCTTATCCTCGGCCTCACGATGGCGGAAACCATGCTTCTCCTGGTTTTCTGTCTGCTGCTGGTCGCGGGCGCGATGTTGGCGGAGAAACAGAGAGAACTCGACAAGGCTCTCGCCAAGAACGATGTGCTCCAAGCCACGGTCAATGAGCAGGCGGCAACGATATCGGATATTGAGAAGGACAAGGAGAAGCTCGTCGCCGAACTGTCCAGATTGATGATGTCCAGCAATCGGAAACTGGCAGAGGAAGACTGGCGCGAACTCATCATTGCGAAGGATGCCGCAGACAAGATCCGGGCGGCGGGTATCAGCCTTCAGGAAGCCGTGGAAAGGATAGAGGATACGAAGGCAGTCATCGCGTACGAGCTTGCTGCCACTGATATCGAGAGACTGGTCTCTGCTGATGAACGAGCCAGCGCGGCCGAGGAGCGCGCGAGGCAAGAAGAGATGAGACGCATTGAGGCGGAACGCATCATTGCAGAGACATCATCCGGCAAGCCGCATGAATGGCCGCCAATCATCGATCTGAGCGAGGCAGAAGGCTATTCGTTCGAAACTGGCAGTGCTGACCTCAAGGGAGGCTTCAGGTCAAAGCTTGAAGGTGAAATTGCTCAACGCATCGCATCGATCGTTGCTCAGTACGGCGTCGATGTTGTTGAAGTGATCGGCCACACCGATGAGCAACGTCTCTCTCGAAAATCGAATATCGATCAGGTTCTAGGGGAGGTGTTAAGCGGGGCGGCTGATATCAACATTATGGAGCCTGGTGATAATGCTGGACTGGGCCTTGCGCGTGCCATCTCAGTAGCCGCTGTCTTGAAGGCGCTCCCTAACATGCAGGGCGTGGAAATCCTGCCTTTATCCGGAGCGCAGCTCATCCTGCCGAGCGATACGATGACAGACGGTGCACAGTCGGGTGATGCGCCGAAGAGACGTCGCATCGAGATACGTGTTCGGAAGAGCAAGCAGCAGTTGAGAAGCCAATAGCACGAGATCCCAAATGCGACCTCGATCTTACGGGTGAGATCGATGCGGAGTAACGTGCGACCGGTCTTTGGAGCGCCCCTATCCGGAGTATCCGGGGCGTTTAGGATCATGCGGCGGAAGGTGCCGATGAGTATTTCATGAGCGATATCCGCGGCTTGAGGAATTAGTGCTTATTGAGGCACTCCGTCCTGAACTTGTCGTTGAGGGACACGATGAACGCATCATCCAGCATGCTGTCGTCGGAGCTTCGTTCCCCAGATGTCGTAAGCTGGTATGCTTGAGGGATCTGGGCCTCGGGGCACGGGAGCACGCAAGTGCGGGCAGGCTGTCGCACAGACATGAGCCTGCGAGCTGGAGGGAGTTATCTGTAAAAGCAGGCGCTGGACCGCTGCTGGTGAGTGCTTGCTGACCATGAGGCGACCGTCGCGCTCAGCAGGCACGATAGACAACTCTTAACGACGCAGTATCGCCGTCTCCGCAATGAGTTTGCGGAACTGGCCAGTAATTGGGTTCCGCTTCACGGGAGACGTTCATCACGGCAATCGCCTCGTTGGTGTAAGTGGCCCTCGGTGAACGGATTTTGAAGACACATGCCGGGGACCTCGAGAGCATGACGTTGCTGGCTCGCCGCCCGTCGGGAGGCCGCATTTCAGCAATGTCGACCACTTACTTGTTAAGCGCTTTGCCGACCGTAGAAGCGTGTGCGTAGCCCTATGGTGTTGGGCCGATTTCACCCGTAGCGCAGAGGTGTGCGAAGCAGCCGAGTACCATCGTCATCGACACCTAGAGTTTGACCTAAGCGACCGTGCAGGACGCTGTTCTGGTCAGGTCTGCTTCTTCGATGGAAAGCGGTTGGGCTTTGAAGACCTACGAACCAATTCGTTGGACGAACGGCAGCAGTCGGAAGGCTGCAAAATGTCCGTATACGTCAAATGTGGGCGCTCAAAGGATGAACGAAGGAAGCGGGTGCGCTGATTCCAGACGACTTGGCTTAGAACGAAAAAATCCGGGCCGATGAGCCCGGATTTCCTTGATTCCCAACGCGCTCTCGCATTGGGACATCGTGAGGCTGCCATTGCGGACATTTTAGTGTGCAGGAGGACAAACTATGTTGCCCTTCTCACCTCAATGCGGCCCTTGCCTCAGCTACAGCCGCTCGTTGCGCCGCAGGTGTCGCACTTCTCGCAGGTGCCGTTGCGCACCATGGTGAAGTTCTGGCACTCCGAGCACATATTGCCCGTATAGCCCTGCATGATCGCCTGCTGGCGGCGGTGGCTCTCGACCTTCTTCGCTTCGGCGGCTTCCTGAGCGGCTGCCTCGGTGAAGAGGGCGTCGGTTTCGCCTTCCTGCGCGGCTTCCTCTGCCAGCTCCTTCGCACGCTCCTCATAGTCGCGGCGGAAGGCGGTGGCTTCTTCCTGCAGTTCCGAAACGGCAGGCTTCAGCGCGTGGACGGTTGCGCCCGAAGCGATGGCGCGGACGGACGGGCCGCCGGCTTCGCCCTTGGGCTCACCGCTTTTGCCGGAAACCAGCTTGAACGGGGTCGCGCCGCGGGTCAGGCCCTTGGAGAAGGGGATCGCCTTGCCTTCATTGATGCCGCGGCCGAGCGCGGTGTTGGTGAAGTCGGACGTGTCCACATGGGCGAGATCCGAACGACCGAGATAGGACACGGCCAGCTCGCGGAACACATAGTCGAGGATCGACGTGGCGTTCTTGATCGCATCATTGCCGATGACCATGCCGGCCGGCTCGAATTTGGTGAAGGTGAAGGCCTCCACATATTCCTCGAGCGGCACGCCGTATTGCAGGCCAAGCGAGATGGCGATGGCGAAGTTGTTCATCATCGCGCGGAAAGCAGCGCCTTCCTTGTGCATGTCGATGAAGATCTCGCCGAGGCGGCCATCGTCGAACTCGCCGGTGCGCAGGTAGACCTTGTGGCCACCGATCACCGCTTTCTGGGTGTAGCCCTTGCGGCGGTTGGGGAGCTTCTCGCGCTCGTCGCGGACAACCTTTTCCACGATGCGTTCGACGATCTTCTCGGAGACGACGGCGGCCTGCGCGGCAGCCGGTGCGGCGACCAGCTCTTCGGCCAGATCGTCGGCATCGTCCTCATCGTCGGACAGGAGCGCGGAGTTCAGCGGCTGCGAGAGCTTGGAACCATCGCGGTAGAGCGCGTTGGCCTTGAGCGCCAGCTTCCAGGAGAGGAGGTAGGCCGCCTTGCAGTCCTCGACCGTCGCCTCGTTGGGCATGTTGATGGTCTTGGAGATGGCGCCCGAGATGAAGGGCTGCGCGGCAGCCATCATGCGGATGTGGCTTTCGACCGAAAGGTAGCGCTTGCCGACCTTGCCGCACGGATTGGCGCAATCGAAGACGGGCAGGTGCTCTTCCTTCAGATGCGGTGCGCCTTCAAGCGTCATGGCGCCGCAAATGTGGATGTTGGCGGCCTCGATTTCCTTCTTGGTGAAGCCGAGGGCGGCCAGCATGTCGAAGGAGAAATCGTCGAGCTGCTCGTCGGTGAGGCCGAGCGTTTCCTTGCAGAAATCCTCGCCGAGCGTCCACTTGTTGAAGGCGAACTTGATGTCGAAGGCCGATTTGAGCGCACCGTTGACGGCGGCGATCTTCTCGTCGTCGAACCCCTTGCCCTTGAGGCTGGTCGGGTTGATGGCCGGAGCCTGATCGAAATTGCCATGGCCGACCGCATAGGCCTCGATCTCGGCGATCTGGGCTTCGGAATAGCCGAGCGTGCGCAGGGCTTCCGGCACGGCGCGGTTGATGATCTTGAAGTAGCCGCCGCCGGCCAGCTTCTTGAACTTCACCAGTGCGAAGTCGGGCTCGATGCCGGTCGTGTCGCAGTCCATTACGAGGCCGATCGTGCCGGTGGGCGCGATGACGGTGGCCTGCGCATTGCGGTAGCCGTACTTTTCGCCCAGCTCAAGCGCGCGGTCCCAGGCGGCGCGGGCATGCTCGATCAGATCGGCATGCGGGCACTCGTCCGCCTTGAGCGGCACCGGATTGACCGACAGGCCCTCATAACCGTCGCTCTGGCCATGGGCGGCGCGGCGGTGGTTGCGGATGACGCGCAGCATGTTCTCGGCATTGCGCTCATAATCGGGGAACGCGCCGAGCTCGCCGGCCATCTCTGCCGAGGTTGCGTAAGCGACACCGGTCATGATCGCCGTCAGCGCGCCGCCAATAGCGCGGCCTTCCGCTGAATCATAGGGGATGCCGGAGGTCATCAGCAGACCGCCAATATTGGCGTAGCCGAGACCCAGCGTGCGGTACTCGTAAGAGAGCTTTGCGATCTCCTTGGACGGGAACTGGGCCATCATCACGGAGATTTCCAGCACCATGGTCCACAGGCGCACCGTGTGCTCGTAGGCCGCGATGTCGATGGTGCCGTCCTGATTGCGGTACTGCAGGAGGTTCATCGAGGCGAGGTTACAGGCCGTGTCGTCCAGGAACATGTATTCCGAGCACGGGTTCGAGGCGCGGATCGGGCCCGCTGCCGGCGAGGTGTGCCAGTCGTTCATGGTGGTGTTGTAGTGCAGGCCCGGATCGGCGGACGCCCATGCGGCGTAACCGATCTTGTCCCACAGGTCGCGTGCCTTGAGGGTCTTTGCGACCTTGCCGTCAATGCGGTTGATCAGATCCCAGGTGCCATCGGTCTCCACGGCGCGCAGGAAGTCGTCCTTGAGCGAAACGGAGTTGTTCGAGTTCTGGCCCGAAACGGTGAGGTAGGCTTCCGAATCCCAGTCCGTGTCGTAGGTCTTGAACTGGATGTCGGTGTAGCCCTGGCGGGCGAACTGGATGACGCGCTTGATGTAGTTCTCAGGCACGGCATTGCGCTTTGCAGCACGGATCTCGCGCTTGAGCGCCGGGTTCTGGGACGGGTCGAAGCATTCATCATTGTCGGCCTCGCAGTTGATGCAGGCCTTCATGATGGCTTCGAGGTGCTTCTTGGCGATCTTGGAACCGGTGACGAGGGCGGCGACTTTCTGCTCCTCCTTCACCTTCCAGTCGATGTAAGCCTCGATATCGGGATGGTCCGCATCGACAACGACCATCTTGGCCGCGCGGCGGGTGGTGCCGCCCGACTTGATGGCGCCGGCAGCGCGGTCGCCGATCTTCAGGAAGGACATGAGGCCCGAAGACTTACCGCCGCCGGAGAGCTTTTCGCCTTCGCCGCGCAGATGAGAGAAGTTGGAGCCGGTGCCTGAACCGTATTTGAACAGGCGCGCCTCGCGGACCCACAGATCCATGATGCCGCCTTCATTGACCAGATCGTCGCCGACCGACTGGATGAAGCACGCATGGGGCTGCGGGTGCTCATAGGACGATTTGGACTTGGTCAGCTTGCCGGTGAACGGGTCGACATAATAGTGGCCCTGGCCGGGGCCGTCGATGCCATAGGCCCAGTGCAGGCCGGTGTTGAACCACTGCGGCGAATTGGGGGCGACGCGCTGGGTGGCGAGCATGTAGCACAGCTCGTCCATGAAGGTCCGGGCGTCTTCCTCGCCATCGAAATAGCCGCCCTTCCAGCCCCAGTAGGTCCAGGTGCCGGCGAGACGGTTGAAGACCTGCGCGGCGCTGGTCTCGGAGCCATAGCGCTCGTCTTCGGGCAGATCCTTCAGCGCTTCTTCATCGGCAACCGAACGCCACAGGAAGGAGGGGACATCATTCTCCTCGACCTTCTTCAGGTGCGCGGGCACGCCGGCCTTGCGAAAATATTTCTGCGCGAGAATGTCGCTGGCGACCTGGGAGAACTGCGCCGGAACGTCGATGTTCTCCAGCCGGAAGACGATGGAGCCGTCCGGGTTCTTGATTTCGCTCGTGGCCTTGCGGAACGCGATTTCCGCATATGGGCTTTGGCCTTGCTTTGTGAACCGGCGTTCGATGCGCATTTTGTCCTCTTTGCCCCTATTCCATATATAGCGTCTTGCGCAGCGAATGGCTCATCACATCTTCACTGCGCGGACACCGTGTCCGCCATGCCGGGCGCTTGAAGCGCGCGACGCCTAGATACCGAAGGTTGGTTCCTTTATGCGGCCCGGAATCCGGAAACCGCTAGGTCTTGTTTCGCAGGTGCGAAACCGCCCCCAACCTGATGCGACTGCGACGTCAATGTCACAGAACTGATACATTATATGGTGCGTAGGATTTCCGAAATCACTAAATATAGTGTTAACAGATTCTTGATGCCTCACGGCAGCCGACGCCCCCGCCTGCTTTTTCCACGGCGCAAACGATGCCGTTCCGCCCGAAACAGATGTCCGGGCAGATGCTGGAAACTCAAACGAATTGGAAAATCGACCGGCTTTGCGCCGACCAACCGCACCGTACGAACGCGAGTGCCGGACCATAAAATGCGACTCGTACCGTGGCGTCAAGAACTCGGCGGATTATGACAGGCAATCACTACATGTAGTGTGTGGGGTGTGTGAATTATGGGGAAGTCGCACGCCAGCTGTTGCGGTTTGAAAAACCCATCTTTCCCGGCGTCTCGGGAGGAGGGGCGTGCAGAAAAAAGCGCACAGGCCGGAGGGGCTGTGCGCTTTGATCGATGAGGGCCTGTGCAGTTTCCGGGTCAGGCGATCAGGTCGAGCACCAGAAAGATGACGGCTGAAAGGATGGCGGCGGCGGGAACCGTGGTGACCCATGCGGCAACGATGGTGCGCACATGGGCGCGGCGCACCAGTTTGCGACGGGCGACTTCCTCGCGCGAGGTCTTTTGCTGTTCGACTTCGAGATCGTCATCGTCGCTCGACTGGATGCCATTGTCTACCTTGAGGCGCACGCCCTTGCGCTCCAGATAGGCGCGGCGGCGCTTGGAATGGGCGGTGTACCACTCGCGGAAGAATCCGACGCCGAAAATGGCGCCGACGGCGGTGTGGGTCGAGCTGATGGGAAGGCCGAAACCGGAGGCGATGATGACGGTGATGGCTGCCGAAAGCGCAACGCAGAAGGCGCGCATCGGGTTGAGCTTGGTGATCTGCTCGCCGACCATGCGGATGAGCTTGGGGCCGAACAGGACGAGGCCGATGGAAATGCCGGCCGCGCCGATGACCATGACCCAGAGCGGGATGGCGACGGTCGTGTTGACGGTGCTCTCATGCACGGTGAAGACGATGGCGGCCAGCGGGCCGACGGCGTTCGCCACGTCATTTGCACCATGGGCAAAAGAGAGAAGGGCGGCCGAAATGACCAGCGGCACCTTGAACAGGCTGCGCAGCGACTGATTGCGGTTTTCGAGCCCTTCCGACTGCGCATGCACGAAGAGATGGGCGAGGAACCAGGTGACTGCGAAGAAGGCGAGACCGATGATGGCTGCGCCCCCGCCGGTGACCGGGAAAACCTTTTTCAGACCCTTGAGGGTGAGATATGCGGAGAATGTGCCGGCCATGATGGCGATCAGCAGCGGCAGCCAGCGGCGCGCGGCGGCGATCTTGTCATCCTGATAGATGATGGCGGTCTTGATGAAGGCCAGGAAGAGGGCGGCGATGACACCGCCGACAACCGGCGAAATGACCCAGCTTGCCGCGATCTGCGACATGGTGGCCCAGTCCACGGAGGAGAAGCCGGCAGCCGCGATGCCCGCACCCATGACACCACCGACGACCGAGTGGGTGGTGGAGACGGGGGCGCCGATCCAGGTCGCCAGGTTGATCCAGAGGGCGGAGGAGATGAGCGCGGCCATCATGGCGCGCACGAAGGCCTCGGGCGTTCCCACGGCGGCGGGATCGATGATGCCCTTGGAAATGGTGGAAACCACATCGCCACCGGCGATCAGCGCGCCGGCGCTTTCAAAGACGGCTGCGATCAGGAGCGCGCCGCCGAGCGTCATGGCCTTTGCGCCGACAGCCGGGCCGACATTGTTGGCCACGTCATTCGCGCCGATGTTGAGCGCCATATAGGCGCCGATGGCGGCGGCGGCGACGATGATCACCGCGCGCGGCTCGCCGAACGTGTAGGTGGCGGCGAAGATGGCGGTGAGCGCGAGGAACAACAGAGCAAGACCGGGGGCAACCAGGCCGCGCGCCACGGTGGTGGTGGCTTCCTCGACATAGACGAGCTTGTCTAGATCCTTGTCGAGCGTCTGTTTGCGTGGATTGCTGCTTTCGCTCATGCGATATCCATCTCGTGCCCTGGCTTCACGATGGTGAAAGTGTGCGGAAAAAAACTCCGCACCGGGTTAGGAAACAAACCCGCGCGCGGCAAGCGCCGACGGCAAAAAAGACCGATCAGGCGGCGATTTCTCGTGGATTGTGGCTGAATGCGATCAGAAGCTCACCGAGATCGCGCTCCTTCACGGCGGCTGCCGCCTCCTGGGGCGAGAACCACTGGCGGGTGCGCTGCTTGCGCTCCGGCCACTTGGCGCGCTCCTCGGTCACTTCCAGCGGGACGACCGCAACCTCGCAGGGCCACTCGACCCCGGTGCCGTCTTCCTTGTGGTAGTAGAAACGTCCGATTTCGCCGGCTGCGGGCCTGCCGCGCACGCCGGCCTCTTCACGCGCTTCGCGCTGTGCGGCCATGGCGAGGGTTTCGAGCCCTTCGGGCCAGCCCTTGGGCAGCACCCAGCGACCGGTTCCCCGGCTGGTCACGAGCATGATCTCGATGCCGCTGCCGTTCGCCGCGTTGCGCCACGGCAGCGCTGCTGCCTGAACGCGGCGGGGATTGCCACCGAACAGACGCCGAACCGTTTCGGTCAGCCGCAAACGTGTGCCGTGCGTGAAAATCGTACTTCTCCTCAACCGGGCACATCGCGCCCAGATTCATGTTTTTCCTGTAAGTTACTGTTTCTACGCTTATTTGCGCGCCGGGTGGCGGAACAATTGCCACTCAAGCTTTCGGACTCGAATCAGGGCGCGCGGAAAGCCTGATCGCAGACATAATCAATTTACGCAGAGAATCAAGAGGTTGGCGCAATGATCATGCGTCGCTTGTCGGATATGAAGGCGAGCGTTGCACGCTTCAGTCTTCTTCGCGCCAGCCTTCTTCATGGATATGGGAGGCGAGTGGCGAACGGCGCTTCCAGCCCCGCTTTTCAAGCTCGGGACCGTCGAAGAAGCCCTTGACGTGGCCGACACACAGATAGCCGACGAGGCGCAGGCGCTCGGGGATGCCGAGCACCGCCTTGACGCGGTCTTCATGCAGGATGCTGACCCAGCCGACGCCAATGCCTTCGGCGCGGGCGGCAAGCCACAGGTTCTGGATGGCGCAGACCGTGCTGAACAGGTCGGTGTCGGCCATGTGGGTTGCGCCCAGAATGACCGGCCCGCCACGCTCGCGGTCGCTGGTGATGCAGATATTGAGGGGAGCCGAGGTGATGCCGGCGAGTTTCAGGGCGCGGTACTGGTCCCGCTTCCCGGCAGGAAAGCGCTCTGCGGCCTGCGCGTTGGCATCGGCGAAGATGTCGGCGATCCGCTGGCGGGTCTCCAGCCTGCGGATGAGAATGAAGTCCCAGGGCTGCGACAGGCCGACCGAGGGTGCGCGATGGGCGGCGTCCAGAATGCGGGCGAGCGCGGCCTCGTCGATCGGATCGGGCAGAAACTCGCCGCGCACGTCGCGGCGGGTGGCGATGGCCCGATAGACGGCGTCACGCCCGGCAACGTCAAAGGGCGCGCCGGACGTGAGACCGTCCGTCGGTTCGGGCCTGTCGTCGCTGCGCGACATGAAGATGCTCCTGGGCGTGCTGCGGCCGGGAAGGGGGCGCGCGGCGCGTTGCGATCAGTCGGGCTGACCTTCGGCGATGGGCTTCTGGTATGAGAAGCCCATGTCCCAGGGGAAGTAGATCCAGGTGTCCTGCGAGACTTCGGTGACGAAGGTGTCGACAAGCGGACGGCCCTTGGGCTTTGCATAGACGGTGGCGAAATGCGCCTTGGGCATCATGGCGCGCACGATGGCTGCCGTCTTGCCGGTGTCGGTGAGGTCGTCGACGATGAGGACGTTCTCGCCTTCATCCTTGAGGAGCTCGGGATTGATTTCCTTGAGCACCCGCAGTTCGCCCTGCGACGTGTAGTCGTGATAGGAGGCGACGCACACGGTTTCGATGAGGCGGATGCCGAGTTCGCGCGAAATGACGGCTGCGGGCACGAGGCCGCCGCGCGTGATGCAGACAATGGCTTTCCATTCGCCGTTGACGCCGGACAGACGCCAGGCGAGCGCGCGCGCGTCACGGTGGAACTGATCCCAGGAAACGGGAAAGGCTTTTTCAGGAAGAGACATCGGCTTCGCACTCCATGGGCGCATCGCGGCTGCTGATTGGAATGCGCGGTGAATTAGCCGGAAAGGGATGCCGAGCGCAAGCCCGGCATCCGGTTCATCCCGCATTTTCCCAACAGTTTGGATGCGGGCTGTGAGCGTGGCCCGCCTCAGTGGGCGAGGAAGGTGGGCACCGTCATGCTTTGCAGGATGGTGCGCGTGGCTCCGCCGAACACGAATTCACGCAGGCGCGAGCGCCCGAATGCGCCCATGACGAGAAGATCCGCGCCCGTGTCGGAAATGCGATTGTCGAGCACCTCGCCATGGGAGACGCCGCCCGACTGCTCCACCTTGACCGTGACGTCGATGCCGTGGCGTGCAAGGGCTGCGGCGATGGCCGTGCCGGCCATGGATGCGTCACGGCGGGGCGTATCCTGCGGGTCGATACAGAACACTTCCACGCTGTCGGCTTCCTTCATGAAGGGCAGGGCGTCGAAGGCGGCACGCGCTGCCTGCCGGCTGCCGTTCCAGGCGAGCAGGATCTTCTTGAACTCGGCCTCGCGGGCCTTGCGGATATAGGGAACGAGGAGGACGGGGCGTCCGGTCTCGAAAAGCAGGGCCTCGATATTGGCGTCCATGCTGGCGGTGGCGTCCGGGTCGGTCTGCTGGGCGATCACCAGATCTGCGCTGCGCGCGCTTTCGATGCCGGAGACGGCCGAATCGCCCGACACGCTGTCGAAGCCGCGCCACTCACTGGCGACGCCCTCGACGCGGGCGCGTTCGTCGAACAGGTGGCGGATGACCTTGTGACGGCGGGTCGTCTCTTCCTGCATGTCGATGCTGAGATCGACCACGGGGCCGCCCATGGGCGAGGCCATGACCATGGGAAGCGCCTCGGCGTGCAGGCCGATCACATGACTGTCGTGGCGGGCTGCAAGCGGCAGCGCCAGATCGAGGACACGCGGGGCGTCAGCCTCGCTTTGCAGAATTGCGAGAATGGTCTTGTAGCTCATGTCAGCCTCCTTGAGCTGCGATGCAGTGCGCTTTTTCTTTTCTAGCCCATCTGCGGCCAAACCGTTTTGCGCCAGATCAACCCTTTGCGACCTGCCTGGGCGGGATATCTTCGAGCATGGACCGGATGGCCACAACCGCCTCCTCAAGCGCCGCCTTCGAACGGGATCGAACCACAATTTCGGTCCAGAAGGAACCATCCTGATACTTTGGATAGGAGCCGATGATGGTTTCGGGATGGGCTGCCTGAATTTCGCCGAGCGGGCCGCCGATTGCGCCTTCGGGAAGGCTGGAGGGGATGGTTTCGGAGATGAGTTTCGCGCCGGTTTTGAGCGTGGGGATCACATTGTCGAGCATCGCCTGGAAAATCGCCGGCACGCCGGCCATCACATAGACGTTTTCGACGCGGAAGCCGGGGGCGATGGAAATGGGGTTGTCGATATGCTCGGCTCCCTCGGGCATGCGGGCCATGCGCTTGCGGGCGTCCGAGAATTCGATGTCGCGGCTGGCATAGTGCTTTTCGAGCAGGGAATAGGCCCTGTCGTCATAGTTGCAGGGGCGAGCGAAGGCGCGGGCGATGGAATCGGCGGTGATGTCGTCATGCGTGGGGCCGATGCCGCCAGTGGTGAACACATAGGTGTTGCGCGCGCGCAGCGCATTCACCGCCTCGACGATTGCCGCCTCGTCGTCGGAGACGATGCGCACTTCCTTCAGATCGATGCCCACGGCCGTGAGCATGTCGGCCAGATGGCCGATATTCCTGTCCTTGGTGCGGCCGGAAAGAATTTCGTCGCCGATGACAACCATTGCGGCCGTTACGAGTTCGCTCATCTCAGTGTGATCCCTGTTGATGTGTGGAGAGATAGACCCGCGCCCCTGGGAGGGCAATGGTGGAACGTGGCGGGCGTTGGATGGAGCGGGGCGGTGGCCTGTTTCGCAGGGGCTGAACATGCGTATTTTCTGAAGAACATGCGTATCCCGCTTGATTGCCGGGATTTCTACCGCTAGTCGTTGTTGCGATGCGGACGTGGCGAAACTGGTAGACGCAGCAGACTTAAAATTTGCCGCCCCTGGGGCTTGCGGGTTCGATTCCCGCCGTCCGCACCAGAGTTTCCTCCCAAAATTTAATGTAACTATCTGATTTTTAAGTGGTATTTTTGGCGATGTTTTTTCGCCATTGCTGTGTTTGCGGTTTTGGAGATACAAACTGAGATACAAAATGAGTGACTTTCACGTATTTCAGGTATCGGCATGGCAGGGCGCTCGCGGGGCAGGGCAGCGGGAAAACCGGATCGGTTTCTCTTCCTTCGGGATGACATTTATTACTATCTGAGGCGCGTGCCGGCGCGGCTTGTCGATGTGGATGAGCGTGCACCCTTTGTGCGCCAGACGCTGAAGACAGGCGACCTGGCGCTTGCGCGCGCCAAGCGGGACTTGCTCGAAGAGGCGGACAACGCCCTGTGGGCCTCGATGCTGGTCGACTCGCCGCAGGATCCTGCGCGGGCTCGCTATCAGGCGGCCGTGAAGCGCGTCGAGGCGCTGGGCTTCACATTCCGGTCTTGCGCAGCGCTCGGCCAGTCCGCCTCTCTGGAAGACATCGTTTCGCGACTTGAGACCATTGGTAAGCGGTGCGCCGGTCACACTGCCTGGTCGTAGTTCCATGGCA
>NZ_JAMQML010000037.1:0-4679 GCF_030068685.1 Nitratireductor sp. GZWM139
CCGGGAATTACTGAAATCCGTGGCCGGGAATTACCGAAACCCGCACCATTGAGCATCACGATCTTTATGCTGAAAAGTTCGATCCGTGTCTGTCGCCTGATGAGGCTTATACGATCGGTGACACATTCGAAGATGCGCTGGCTCGTGCTGCCGATCCTCTAATTCAACGACATCGTGAAGGGGTTGGCAGAGCTCAAGGACTGTTGGTCGTGCATCCAAATTGGTGGGGAAAGCCACCGGCAATACTTGCCGGCTGGATGGATCGCATTTTGGTGCCCGGTGTCGCCTATCGACTGCAATCTGCCGCCGGTTTTCCAGAGGGTCTCCTATCAATGAAGACTGCGCTGGTAATCAACACGTCAGATACAGAGCCCGAACGTGAAGCCAATGATCTCGGTGACCCGCTCGAGCTCATCTGGGGTAAATGTGTTCTACCCTATTGTGGGGTCGAGGACTACGAGCGGCTGATTTTCCGACCAGTGAATGGATGTTCAGCGGAACTCCGCGCAAAATGGCTGGAGCAAACGCGTGCGAGCTGCCACGCTGGCTTCTGCAAGAAGGTCCGTCAAAGCACCTGACCACCTGCGGCCTCAGTGGCTTGTCCTGCAATCCATGACGGCACGTCACTGAGCAGAAACAGCACCGCATCGGCGGTGTCGTCTGGATTGTCTAAGCAGTGCAAGGGTGGTGGGTAGGATCTTCCGTCCGAGCCGAATATCGAAGTAATAGGCAGGCCAAACGCTCCCCCGGTTTTTTGGAGCCGTTGCGGTCATATGCGTTGATCACCGCCAGCGCTTCAAACAGCGGCGGCGATGAGTTCCGCCTTGCGGAATCCCGGATGCTTAGCGAGCCGGAGGATCCATCAAAGTCAAAGACCTAGATCATTTTTGAGACCAGGGTATCGGGCCAGTCAAGCGAGCGCCCATCGAATGCATGCAGTTGGAGGCGCGCTACTGGGCGCCGCCTCTCGGCATCAATGAGCCAGGAACGTTGCTCCCCTTCCCGGTAGAGGTGCGCTTCCCCCCATTGACGAAGGGCGACTATAGCGCGATCAAAAGCGAAAGCAGCCAAAGGGCAAGAAGAAAATCAACACCGTTCTGATTGCGCGACCTGTTTGCAAGGACCACCTCTCGGCCGAGATCGTCGGCCAGCTCAATCACTTCCGCGACCATCTCAACGACCTGTTCGGCACACCCGACACGCCGGCGGTCCCGAACGGACCAGGTGGCCAGCCCTGGCGGATCACGACGCGGCAGTTCAGACGCACGATCGCATGGCACATTGCCAACCGCCCCTTCGGCACGATCGCCGGCATGATCCAATATAAGCATGCTTCCGTCGCCGCTTTCGAAGGCTATGCCGGTTGCAGCCGATCCGGCTTCCGTGCGGAAGTCGAGAACCAGCGCCGACTCGGTCAGCTCGATGATCTGTTGACCTATTTCGATGAGCGCCAGGCCGGAGCCTCGCTGTCCGGACCCGCGGCGGCGCGTATAGGAAAGACGCTCGACAGCATATCGGCAGAACTCGACCCGCTGCCGGCCATGATCGCTGACCGTGCCCGGCTCCGCACGATGCTCGCGAGTCTCGCGCGTACATTGCATGTCGGGGTGCTGGCCGACTGCTTCTTCGATCCTGGAACCGCCCTGTGTTTGAAGCAGGCGACGGGCGTCGACAGCAAAATGCCGCTGACGGCTCTCTGTCAGCCGACCCGTTGTCCGAATGCTTGCATCACCTCCAGGCACCGGCCGGCATGGGCCCGTTCAGCCGATGACGCCAGAGCGTTGCTGAAGGAGAAGCGCTTGTCTCCCCTGCAACGTACCACCCTGAAGCAAGATCTCGAACGGATCGAGGGGATTCTGGACAGCATAAGTTGCGACACGAATGCTGCCGGCAATGAGGTCGAATGATTTCGGCGCTTGCGGCCCGTGGCGGCCGTTGGAAAAGAGACCGCGAACAGCTCGATTGAGCGCCATCGAGCCGTTCCGGTCACACCTCAGGAAATACCGCTTTGCGCTGCACATCGGTCGTTGGGTACGCATTTGTCTTTGCCTGAAGGAAGACATTGCAGACCGCAAAGCTGTAGTCGGGGATGACGGTCCACTTCCGAACGGCCCGTTTCTAACCGGCTTAAATATCTTACACTCGCTGCAGCTTGAGCAATCCAATCAAGCCGTAATCTTGCCCGCTTCGATCGTGGCGTCCATAAGGCTGTAAAGGATGCACGCGCCCGGCTTGCCGGGACGAAAGACGAGGTGTTCGTAGCCGACTATGCTGGATCTGATATTCCCGGTTTTCCTCATCGCCGCAGGGTTGGTGTTGGCCTCCGTGATGACCAGTGCGTTGGCGTTCCGGTTCGGAGCCCCTCTGCTGCTCGTATTTCTCGGCGTTGGCCTGATTGCTGGAGAAGACGGTCTCGGCATCACCTACGACGATGCGAATTCGGCGTATCTGATCGGCAGCCTGGCGCTTGCGATCATCCTGTTTGACTCTGGTTTTAACACCAAGCTCAAGTCCCTCAGACAGGCGGCAGCGCCAGCCATAACACTGGCCACGCTTGGCGTGGCCCTGACGGCCGCGCTGGTAGGGGTCGCTGCGCGCTACATATTCGGTCTCCCATGGTTGGAAGCCCTTCTGATCGGGGCGATCGTGGGATCGACCGACGCCGCGGCCGTCTTCTTCCTGCTTCGGGTCGGTGGCATCACGATCCGCGAACACGTTCGATCGACGCTGGAGGTTGAATCGGGATCGAACGATCCCATGGCGGTCTTCCTCACGGTCACGCTGCTCGCATTGATCCTGTCCGGCGAAAGCCAGAACAACCTCTGGCAAGACCTTGCAACCGGCTTCATCCTGCAGATGGGGCTTGGTGTGCTCATGGGCATTATCGGCGGTTATGCCATTGTCGCTGTCGCCAACCGGATAACGCTGGAGGGTGCCCTTTATCCGATCGGGGTCCTCTCGGCTGCGATCTGTCTGTTCGGACTGGTTGGTATGATGGGCGGGAGCGGCTTTCTCGCGGTCTATGTCGCGGGCCTGGTCGCTGGAAACAGCAGGATCACCGGACACGTGGGACTGCGCCGGTTCATGGAGGGGCTTACATGGGTCGCCCAGATTGCGATGTTTCTGACTGTCGGTCTTCTGGCTACGCCCTCGCAGTTCCTCGACATCGCGATTCCTGCGGTCGGAATCGCCCTGGTGCTGACGTTCATCTGCCGACCACTGGCGATCTGGCTGTGCCTGCTTCCCTTTAGTTTCCAGCGCAACGAATCGGCGTTCATTTCCTGGGTGGGGCTGCGCGGCGCGGTCTCGATCCTGCTCGGCATCATTCCCTTAGCCGGCGGCTTGGAGAACGGGCAACTGCTCTTCAATGTCGCCTATATCATCGTGCTTACTTCACTGCTGCTCCAGGGGTGGACGATCCGGCCGATGGCGCGCTGGCTTGGTTTGATCGTTCCGCCGAGGATCGGCCCAGTCAGTCGTGTGGGCCTTGAGCTTCCCGGACGGTCGGACCACGAGTTGATTGTCTATCGGGTTGTGGACGAGAGTCCGGTCCTTCGGGGCGAGCGGCTGCCTCGTTGGGCTCGTCCCTCTTTGGTAGTGCGGGACGGGCGTTCGATGCGCTATCAATATGCCGGACGGCTGCGGGAGAACGATCTCGTGTACATGTTCGTTGCCCCGCAATATGTCAGGCTGCTTGATCGCCTATTCGCAAGCCCGAAGAAGTTGAGCGACGATGACGCCGAGTTCTTCGGCAAGTTCACGCTCGATCCCAGGAAGCCGCTATCCGCCCTCGTGGAAGCCTACCGGCTGCAATTCGTGCCGGAACATCATCTGGACAGCTCAATCAGCGAGTTCATGATACAGCGGCTGGGTGGAACGGCAGAAGTAGGCGACCGTGTCACGTGTGGGGATGTCGATCTGATCGTACGCGACGTGAACACCAACGGTGAAATCGCCGAAGTCGGATTGGCGGTTGACCAGGCCGAAGGCCAGGCGCAGATTCCGCTATTCCTAAGTGGCGCGGAAATCTGGACCTGGCTCAAGCAAAGGATCAGGAGGAAGCCATCCGAGGATGCACAATAGAAGTGGCAGAAATCCAAGCCGTGCTGCTGTTTGAGCTAACGGCCATTGGTCGTCAGCCACGGCTCTGCTCCGTTCTGAGAACCGGGAGATGATCCATGGGACTTTCTGACTTCCTCTCGCCCAGCAGGATCATGTTGGGTCTAGGCGGCTGCAAGAGGCGAGAACTCATAGGGCGTTTGGCCGAGCAGTTCGCCGAGGATCTGGGAGGTGATGCGTCCGCCTATGCGCAACCTCTTATTGCCCGCGAGAAGCTTGGGTCCACGGCGATCGGCAAAGGCATCGCGCTTCCGCACGGCAAGGCGGAGTGCCTGTCGCGCCCGGCGGCCGTCGCCGCAGTCCTCCGTTCGCCGGTCAACTTCCAAGACCCTGACGGGGTTGAGGTGGACGTTGTGATTGCATTCCTCTCACCGGATGGGCCTCCGAAGGACCTCGACAGGCTCGCGAGTATTGTTAGGGAACTGCGCAGGGACGAAGTGAGACAGGCCTTCCGGATCGCTAACACCCCAGACGGGATTGCCAAGTTGATTACGGCTTTGCGTGGGGATAGGCGATCATTATGAGAACTCCACCAACAATGTCGCGCCTGAAGGGCTTTC
>NZ_JAMQML010000025.1:0-29442 GCF_030068685.1 Nitratireductor sp. GZWM139
GGGATACACCTTAGCTGACTGTCCGATTTTCCGGGACCACTTCAACCAGCCATTGAAAGCCTTCTGCGCTCTTCGAAAAATTTCTTCGATGCTCGCCTGCGTCTTCAGGTTGCTGCTCAGAGCGTCAGAATGCCCCTCATAGGCCAGAGCCAACTGGTTCCTAAGATCGGAGAATCGGTTGTTAACCGGGGTCGCGGATAGCATTAGAACCTTGGTCCTCACGCCAGCGCGAATGACCTGGTTCATCAGTTTCTGATATCGGGTCTCACGGTCCTTAAAGACGTCGTTGTTCCGAAAGTTGTGAGATTCATCGATAACGATCAGATCGTAGTTTCCCCAGTTCACTCGATTAAGTGGGATACCGAAAGACTCGCCTGAGGTTCTAGAGAGATCCGTATGGCAGAGGACATCGTAGTTGAACCTGTCCTTTGCGAATATGTTGGTGGTCAGGTTGGAGTTATAGTTCAGCCAGTTGTCAGCGAGCTTCTTGGGGCAGAGAACGAGAACAGACCTGTTTCGTAGCTCGTAATACTTGATTACGGCCAAGGCGGTGAATGTTTTTCCGAGGCCAACTGAGTCGGCAAGAATGCATCCGTTATACGTCTCCAGCTTATTTATGATGCCTTTCGCGGCGTCTCTTTGATAGTTGAAGAGCTTGGTCCAGACTTCGCTTTCCTGGTATCCTGTGCGATCATTTGGCAGCACATCATCATCAACCTCCTCGAGAAAGTCTTTGAATATATTGTAGAGCATCAGAAAATAGATGCGCTCGGGCGAGTTCTCCTTGTAAACAGCCTCGATGTGTTCGCAGATGGCCTCGGTGACGTCCTTTACCTTTTCCGGATCTGACCAGATGGAATTGAAAAGTTCGAGATAGACCTTCGCCTGTGCGGGATCATCAAAGCGGCTAACCAGATTGGAGACCGCATCGCCTTTCTGGTATCCAAGATCCACTGCCGTGAAGCCGCTGATAGGCATGTAAGTTACTTCGTCCTCTGCCCCCGATACATGGATAAACTGCTGCATCGAAGCTTTGGACGCGTTAGATCGAAAAGACGCTTTCTTGCGGATCCAGTCCGCACATTCGCGTGCCACCGCGCGTTGCGTAAGCTTGTTGCGCAGCTGTATCTCGAATTCTGTTCCATAAAGACCGCTCTCCCGCCGCGACTTCGGAATGTAGAACTCGCGATGTTCCCTACGCAGACGATCCGATGCCTCGTCAGGAATGAAAGTCGGCGCTGTAAAAACGAACTGCAAACTATCTATCTTTGAGAGCTCTGCCTTCAGAGCCTCAAATGCATAGATCGAGAACGTTGAAGCTGCGATCTTCAGACGCGCCCCACGCTGCAAATTAGTCCGAAGGTCATCTCCTAAACGATGGGAAATGTTATCTAAGATATTCATCAACTTCTCAAGGAGCAGAACGGGCGCAAATCAAGATACAACTATAGACCGCAGACAGACGGAAGGATCAACCCTCTCAAGCGCGTGGCGAGAACCTGTTCATGCCAACCAACGCCACGGCCCCGGCTGCATCTCGTAGGTCGGTGAAATAGTAGTTTTATTCCCCACTCCGCTCAGCGCAGGCGAGCCCATTCCGAGCACAATGAAAATCAACCCTTCAGAAAAAACGTGTACACCTTGGCTTGCACTGGAAGAACCACGGCGGCCGACTCCGCGGTCACACCTGCGTCACAATCATTCTTGCAAATCCACCCTTACGGTGTAATTTTGTTCTTTCACAGATAACAGCAACTCGAAGCCATTAGCGGTGCAGTAACAATACGTTAGGACGTTAGGCAGCAAGTGCGCCCGTAGCTCAGCTGGATAGAGCACCAGACTACGAATCTGGGGGTCAGAGGTTCGAATCCTTTCGGGCGCGCCATTTCAGAACAGAACTATGAACGCCGAACGCCGCCGTTTCTACGCTTGAAGCGGCGACCAGCGTTCGCAGCAGTTCCGACTTCGANTCAGAACAGAACTATGAACGCCGAACGCCGCCGTTTCTACGCTTGAAGCGGCGACCAGCGTTCGCAGCAGTTCCGACTTCGATCCCATGATGCGAACCTCGTCGTCGGCAACCTCGACACGCTGCGCCAGCGCGCGTAGATGGTCGCGGCGGTAGCCGCCATCGTTGAGCCTGATCCGTTCACGGGCTTTGCGGGCAAACCCCTTGAGCATATCGGGGGTGACGCCCTGATTGCCTGAACTATCGAGCGCGAGCTGCGTGCGCTCCGCGTCGGCGGCGGCTTGATCCCGCAATGCCTTGAGGCTCACCATGCGTTCCTTTGCCATGGCGTCGTCCTTGTCCACCATGCCGGCTTCGATGGCGTCAAAGAGACGGCCGAGCCGCTGGTCGGCTTCCGTGATTCGCCTTTGAAGCTCGGCAAGATGCTCGCGGCGGCGCTCGGTGCGTTCCTGTCGGCGGTCGATGACGCTGGCAAGGACGGTTTCCAACCGCTTGGGCAGGAGCAGGCGGTCCCCGATATAATCGGCGACCGTATGGTCCAGCTTGTCCATGGGGATCGTGCGACCCTTGCAGCCGGTCTTGCCCTGCCGGGCCTTGGTCGAGCAGGTATAGTAGCGGTATGTCGCGCCCGTGCTGCCTTGGCCGGTGCGAAGCGTCATCGCTCCCCCGCACTTGGCGCAGAAGCAAATGCCGGTCAGGAGCGTCGGGCCGCTGGAGACACGTGCAGGCGTCACCATGGGATTGCGGGACTTGAGGCGGGCTTGCACCGCGTCGAACGTCTCGCGCTCGATTAGGGGCGGCACCGCCATGATGGCGACCTCGCTCTCCGGCTTCTTCTCCCGATCCTTGTGCGAGCGGGTGTTGAACCTGTGCTCGCCGATATAGGTGGTGCGGGTCAGGATGGCGTGGATTTGCGCCAATCCCCAACGCCCTCCGTCGCGGGTGAAGAAGCGGCGCTCGTTGAGATAGGTGGCGATGGCCTTGACGCCCATCGCGCCGGACGTGCCGTCTCCTTCGAGGAACAGGCGATAGATCAGCCGCACGGTGTCGGCGTGCAGCGGGTCGATCTCCAGCTTCTTCTTGATCTTCGATCCGCGCTGCTCGGCCGCGACGATGCGATAGCCGATGGGCGGCCGTGCGCCGTTCCAGAAACCCTGCCGGGCATTCTCGTTCATGGCGCGCAGGACGTGCTTGGCGTTCTCCTTGGACTGGTATTCGTCGAACAGCGCCATGATCTGCCGCATCATCTGGTGCATGGGATCGTCGCCCATTTCCTGCGTGATGGACACGAGCTTGACGCCGTTCTTCGCCAGCTTGCGAACGTAGAACTCCATCTCGAAGTGATCGCGGAAGAAGCGCGAGAAGCTATGCACCACGACAATGTCGAAGGGCGCGGGCTTCGACGTGCCCGCCTCGATCATGCGCTGGAATTCGGGGCGCTTGTCGTTGGTGGCGGTTGCGCCCGGTTCCACATAAGTCTCAACGAGCTGATAGCCGCGCTGCTCGCAATAGGCTTCGCCCTGCCGCTTCTGGTCGGGAATGGAAATATCATGCTCCGCCTGCCGGGCAGTCGAAACGCGCAGGTAGAGCGCGGCGCGGGCGGTAGTGGTTGGGCTGTGAATGTTCATGGTCGGCCTCCCATAGCTTTCTTCATCTTGGGGTGGTCGATCAGGGGCAACGCCAGCTCCACGCGGTCATGCACCACCTTGGGCGCGAGCTTACGCCCATGCCCCGGTTCGAGTCGCACAAGACCGTAGTTCTCCATGGTTTTCAGGGTGCGTGACAGATTGGAGCCGGCCCGGCCGGTGATTTCCGCCAGTTCCTCCAGCGATGCCGGGGCTTTCTCGGCGATGATGCGCAGCAGTTCGCGGTTGCCGGCCGACAGCACCTTGGCAAAGGATTCGGTCGAGGTGAACCACACCTTCGGATCGCTGGGCGCAGGTTTTTCCTCGCCGCGCGCGATCCGCATGGTGCGGGCCTTCATTTCTTCATAGTCGGCAATCCCGACTTTCAATGTGGTCATAGGGCACCTCGTTCCTTCAATACCGCGTCCACGGCCTGCCAGAAGTCGGCCAGCAGCGTGGCCGCATCCTCGTAGGCGTAAGGCTTCACGGTCTGAAAGCGGTGCCGATGGTCCATCGGCGCGCCGCGCCTGCCTCGGCCGACCGGATGGGCATTGTCGAAGCCGACCAGCCGTTCGCCCGAAAGCTCGTGAAGCGTGAGCGAATAATCGAGGCCGTGCGGCTTTTCCGGCGAGGCCGGAACGCGGGTGACGACGAACTTCACCCAATGGCCGCCCTCGGGATCGACAAAGAGCATCTGTCCGTCGAGGTCCAGAAGCGTGTCGAGGCTTGGATCACGATCCACGCTCACGTCTTTTTCCTATCAGTTTGTGATAGGTATTGCAAGCTGTCATTCGGCTTTCTCGGGTTCAAGAGTTCGTCGAACACATCGCCGAACCAACGCTCGAACACGTCAATCTCGGCTTCGGTGACGGGAATGTCTTCGGGCCAGTCGTCGGTGACACGCATCCTCTGCCCATCCGGGCCGAGAAGTGGCATGTTGCCGGCTCGCGTCCGGCCGTCGGGCGTAGGATCGTCGGCGTAGTCGAAAAGATCGTCGGGAAGTGGTTCGGGGATCGACTGTCGCGGTCGCCCTCTCCGGGCGCGGCGGCGCTCTGCGCACATGGAATCCTCCTTGGTTCTGTTGGAATCCGAGGCGCTCAAGGCCCCGGAATTAGGCGAACCATGGAGGGCAGTCGGCGGCCTGTAGCGTGCCGCATTTGCGCCTATGCGCTGGCGGCACCCCTGCCGGGATGGGACTCAGTTGGCGGCTCGCCGTGCCTTGGCGAAGCCGCGATCCGTTGCGATGAACCGCTCCAGCATCGGCACGATGAGCCTGACGGGATCGGCGGCGGGCTGGCCGCTCTCGCGGGCCAGCACCTCGGCATAGGCGACCAGATCGCGGTGAAGTGGCGCAGGCAGCTCCACGGTGATCTTCACGGGCTTGTCGTCGGGCAGCGGGCCGAGTTTCAGCTTGGTCATGGTCAACCTCCTGCCGGTTCGAATACAAGGTCGCGGGTGACGATGATCCTGACCGGGAAGCCGGGCCGGATGGTCAGCGTCGGTGCGACCTGCAACTGGCGCTGGACGATCTGCTGCCCCGCCTGATTGACGGTATCCTGCGCCCCGTCGCGGATGGCCCGGATAAGCCGGTCCTCGTCGCTGGTCGCCAGTTCCGTGCCGACTGCGAGCAGCGTGGACAGCCCTGCGGCCTTCATCAGATCCCACCAGTGGTAATCCACGCCATCCTCAAGCCCGGCGTAACCGGAAGCGTCCGCACCCGGCAGACGCTCAAGGACGATGGAACGGCCGCCCGGCAGGATCAGGCGGTTCCACACCAAGAGCACCCTTCGCTGGCCGAAGGTCACGCCGTCATCGTATTGGCCGATGATGCGCGTTCCCTGCGGGATCAGCAGCAGCGACCCGGTCGGGCTGTCATAGACGTTCTCGGTCACTTGAGCCGTGATCTGGCCCGGCAGGTCCGAACGGATGCCGGTGATGAGCGCGGCCGGAATCACGGCCCCGGCCTGAAGGATGTAGGGCGATGCCGGCGGCGCGACACGATCCGGCGCGACAGTCTGCCGGTCCACGGGTCCATTGAGGAAAGCCGCGTGCCGGTCCTGCGTCGCGGGCTGTCCGCCGAGGCCAAGACCGGCAAGGCTGGGCATGGCCGTCCCTGCCGGCGATCCCGTGCGCGGGCCGGACTGGAAGAACACATTGCTTAAGCGCGCGGCTTCTTCCTCGGCGCGGCGGCGTTCCTCGGCGGGATCGACGGCGGGCGTCGCCATCGTAGGCGGTGCGACGGGCTGCCCTCGGTTCTGCGCGTCGAGGATCGGACGGCCCAAATCTCCGGGCAGCGCGGGGCCGAGCACCGGCCCGCTATAGTCGCTTGGCAGACCGGCGAGGCCGTCCGCCGTGGGCCGGTTCTCGGTCGAGTAGAGTTCGCCGCCGTCCGGCCCTCCGTCGCGGGTCTGGAGCGCATAGATGAGTGCGCCGCCGATGCCGAGCAACGCAACCGCGCCGACGCCCGCCAGCATCTTGCGGGACAGGCGGGTGACGCGCGGCGGCTCGGCGCGCAGCCGCATGGGGGCTGCGGTTTCGGTGATGGTGTTGTCGGTCATGACGGGGAGCCTCCGGTCGCGCTGGCGGGCTGCGCGTCGGCGGCCTGCGTCGGGTTGGTGCGGACGATCCTGACGACCTGCTGGCGGCTGCCAGAGCCAAGGCGCAGCTCGGCCGCGCCGAACAGGCGGTCCACGATCAGGACGTTCTGGTGGACTCGGCTGTTGACGATCTGCGGCTCGCCGTTCGCGCCAAGCACGAAGATGGGCGGCATCTCGCCCTGCACGATCCCGGCCGGGAAGACGACATAGACGCGGCGGCCATCGTCGAAGACGGAGACGGGCCGCCATGGCGGGCTATCGCCCTGCACCTGCAAGGCGTAGCGATAGTTCCGCGCCGCCTCGGCGGGGATGATCGGGGCTGTCGGAACGGTGCGGCGCTGGCCGGGCGTCGCGGGATAGGCCCAGGCGACGGCGGGCATGTAGAGCGATTCCCGGGCGCGCAGCTCGATCATGTAGGTGCGCCGGTCGGTGGTGACGACAAGGTTGGTGGCGATGTCGGGTCGCGTCGGCTTCACGAGGATATGGACGCGGCGGTTCGCGCCCGAACCGGATTCCGTGTCGCCGATGATCCAGCGGGCGGTGTCGCCCGCCGCGATTGGCCCCGCGCCGGTCAGGCTCTCGCCCGGCTCCAGCGCGATCGTCGTGATCTGCCCGACTGCGGCATAGACCTGATAGAGCGCGCCTTCCGACCACGGATATATCTGGATGGCGTTGTAGTAGCCTTCGCGGCGCGGCTCGACGCGGGCGGCTGCATTGGCGTTCTCGACGCGGCCGGTCGGCGTGCCGGCAGCCGTACCGCCCCGCGCCACGGTCCATGCCGGGGGCACATGCAGCGGCCGGGGCGTGTTGTCGACTGCTGCCGCCTGCACGGTCGGCAGCGGCGGAACGCTGGCGTCATAGCTGAATTGCGGCATCCGATTGGTGGCGCAGCCGGTCAAAGCGATTGCCACGACCGTCACAAAAATAGCATACGATAGCGGCTTTAGGATTAGTAGTGAGGAACTGACAGGATGGATACTGTCCCGACGATTGTTGCCCGGTATATCGACGCCTACAACACGATGAATGTTCAGGCGATGCTCGACTGCCTGTCGGGCGACGTTCGGTTTATCAACAGATCGAACGGAGAAGTGACGAACGAGACGCATGGGATTGAGGCATTTCGCGCGTTGGCGGAACAGGGTGTTGAATTGTTTGCGGAAAGAGAACAGACAATTCTCGACTGCATCGCCATTGAGGACCGTGCAGCGGTGCGCATCGGCTATCGCGCCAAGGTCAAGGCCGACCTGCCCAACGGCTGGAAGGCTGGGCAGAAGATCGAGATAGCGGGCACCTCGTTCTTCATGATCTCCAAGGGAAAGATCAGCGAGGTGATTGATGCAAGCTGACGTTTTCATTGGCTCATCTCCCGCGACCACGAAATTGCATTGACGTAGATTCCCAGCGGATTGGCGCGCAGGCGCTCGGCGTCGCGCGGCGGCTGGATGACGATAGTGAGGATGGCCGTCCATCGTTCCGTGGTGGAAAGCTGGCCGTTCTCGAAATGCCTTTCCGTCCACGCGACGCGGAAGCTGTTGGGCGAGGCCCGGATGACGCTGGACACCTCGACGGCGACCTGTTGGCGGCCGACCTTGGTGAAAGGGTCATTGGCGCGGGCGTAATCGTTCAATGCCGCCGCGCCGCGATCCGTGGTCCATTCATAGGCGCGAAGCCAGTTCTGGCGGACGATGATCGCGTCGGCCGGGATCGCGCGGACCTGTTCGATGAAGCGGCCGAGATGGAAAGCAATCTGCGGATCGGTCGGGCGATAGTCGGCATTGGCTGGCGCGACGGTCTGCGCCTGACCGAGATTGTCCACCTGCACGACCCAAGGCACCACGGTCCCACGCGCGGACTGCCAGACCAGCGCAGAGGCGAAGCCGGCCGAGAGGATCAGCGAGCCGAAGGCCATGAGCCGCCAGTTCCGCGCCTGCACGCGGGCCGAGCCGATACGCTCGTCCCACACTTGCGCGGCGCGCTGATAAGGCGTCTCGGGTTCCGGCGTCTTGCCGTAATGAGTTGCTGGTCGTTTGAAGATGCTCATGAGCGGTCACTTTCGGAAAGATTGATGGAGGAACCGGAGCCGTGGCTGTCGCCGGAGCGCACCGCATGGGCGGCCATGGTCGTGCCGTGGTTGAGGGCTTGCGAACGCTGCATGCGCTGCGCCCAGGCCGGAGGACCGGCGGATGGTGCCGGCGATGCGGGCGCAGCATCGCTCCCGCCGACCGTTCCCATGGTGGAGCTGCCGCCGCTTGCGCCGAATCCGGCCTTCGAACCTTCGGAGAAGCTGGATTTGACGGATTCGCTGGCCCGCGCGGCGGCGCGTTTGAGGGGTGAGATGGCGGCCGAACCTGCTGCGCGGCCGACGCCGCCGAGACCGGAGGCGACGCCTGCCGCGCCGGACTGGCCAAGCGATCCGACGCTATAGGCGGCGGTCGCCGCGCCCGCGGTGGCCGCGCCGCCGCGGACGGCCGCGGCCCCGCCGGACAGGGCAGCGGCACCACCTTTGGCGGCGAGCATGGCCCCGCCGCCAGCGGCGACGGCTGCACCTGCGACCGCAAGCCCGGTTCCCACGGCAGCACCCGCGCCGAGCTGCGGGCCGCCCGAAACGATGCCGTTTGCTATGCCGGGGCCGAAGATGCCGAGGCCGAGCAGCGACAGAGCTGCCAGCACAATCGCCATGGCGTCGTCGATGGTCGGGGTCGCCCCGCCGAAACCGGCCGTGAATTGCGAAAACAAGGTGCTGCCGATACCGATGATGACGGCGAGCACCAGAACCTTGATGCCGGAGGACACCACGTTGCCCAAGACCTTCTCGGCCATGAAGGCGGTCTTGCCGAACAGGCCGAAGGGGATGAGGACGAAGCCGGCAAGCGTGGTCAGCTTGAACTCGATGAGGGTCACGAAAAGCTGGATGGCGAGGATGAAGAAGGCCAACACCACGAGCGCCCATGCGAACAGCAGGCACGCGATCTGGATGAAGTTCTCGAAGAAGGCGATCCAGCCCATCAGGTCGGAAATGGAGTCGAGCAGCGGGCGGCCGGCGTCGAGGCCGGTCTGCGCTACGCGGCCCGGCCGCGTCAGACCGGTGACAGAAAAGCCGGTGCCCGACGCCATGAGACCGAGGCCGGCGAAGCTCTCGAAGACGATCCGGGCGAGGTTGTTCCAATTGCCGATGATGTAGGCGAAGACGCCCACGAAAAGGGTCTTCTTCACCAGCCGAGCGATGATGTCGTCATCTGCGCCCCATGCCCAAAAGAGCGCGGCAAGCGTCACGTCGATGACGATCAGGGTGGTAGCGATGAAGGCGACTTCGCCAGACAACAGCCCGAACCCGCTGTCGATGTAGCGCGTGAATACGCCGAGGAAATTGTCGATGACGCCCGTGTTTCCCATGGTCAGCGCGCCTCGCTGCGGTCACGGCCGAGGAAGCGGTCGCGGGATTCAGCCCATGCGGCGAGGCAGTCGGTGTCGCTCGCCGCCGCCTCGCCGAGTTGCTGGCAACGGCGCAGGGTTTCGCGCAGGGGATCGGCCGGGGGCTGGAGGGCCGATGCCGGCCGTGACGCGGAAGGCTCGTCCTTCCGCGTCATGTCGATTGCGGTCACTGTCAAGGCAATCGCAACGAACACCACGGCCCCGAGCCGGACCAGCATCTTGCCGTCCATGGCGAGCCTCCCGGTCAGTTGTTGCCGTTGTTGAACATCTGCGCGTTACCCGGCTGATAGCCGCTGCCGGGCGTCAGGAAACGCTCGCGCTGGATGCGGCCCTGTTCGGCGGCGGTCGCGCGCTCGGCTTCGGTCAGCGCGTCGGCGCGGCCGTTCGCCGAGATGACCGCGATCAGATCGGAAAGCTGCTGTGACTGGAGCGCGAGAAGCTGGTTGCCGGCCTGCGTGGCTTGCAGCGCGCCGGTCGCGCCTTGGCTCTGGCCGACAAGCGCGGCCATCTCGGCGCGGTTGCTGTCGATGTTGCCGACCGCACCCGCCTGCACGCGCATTGCGTCCTGCAAGCCGCCGACCGTGTTCTCCCACCGGCTGCGCGCATCGGCGACAAGCTGGGCGTCGGTCGTCGAAAGCGAGACGTTGCCGTATTGCTGTTGAAACGCTTGGTCGATCTGCCCGACCTCGAACGCGATGTTCTGCGCTTGGCTAAGAAGCTGCTGCGTCCGGCTCACGTTCTGCTGGAGCTGCTGGAGCGACGAATACGGCAGGCTCGCCAGATTGCGGGCCTGATTGATGAGCATCTGCGCCTCGTTCTGGAGGCTGGTGATCTGGTTGTTGATCTGCTCCAGCGTGCGCGCTGCCGTGAGCAGGTTTTGCGCGTAGTTGCTCGGGTCATAGACGATCCGGCCGAAACCGAATTGCGCATGGGCCGGGCTTGCCAGCATGGGCGACAGCGCGACGGGCACTGCGAGCGCCAGCGCGAGGGCCGAAGCCCCGACAAACTTGGGATAGGTCATGGAAGAATCTCCTGTGTGGGGTGGGTATCGAGCCGGGCCGGCGCGGCGGATTCCGGCCGGTCGGCAAGATTGGTGAGGTTGGGGATCAGCTCGGCCGCCCACTCGACGCCGCGCGCGCGTAGCCATGCGGCGAGGAAGCCGTCGCGGCCGTGTTCGGCGACGATCTGTGCAATGAGCGTCTGGTCGGATTTGGCGGATGCGGCGCAGAGCGCGAGGCCGATTTCGGACAGGCCAAGCTCGAACAGGCGATTGCCGCGCCTCGACTGGCAGTAGTAGTCGCGCTTGGGCGTGGCCCGTGCGAGGATTTCGATCTGCCGGTCATTCAACCCGAAACGCCGGTAAATCTCGGTAATCTGCGGCTCGATGGCGCGCTCGTTCGGCAGCAGAAGCCGCGTCGGGCAGCTCTCGATGATCGCGGGCGCGATGTTGCTGCCGTCAATGTCGGACAGGCTTTGCGTGGCGAAGATGACGCTGGCGTTCTTTTTGCGGAGCGTTTTCAGCCATTCGCGGAGCTGGCCGGCGAAACCCTCGTCGTCCAGCGCAAGCCAGCCTTCATCTATGATGAGAAGCGTCGGCCGCCCGTCGAGCCGGTCGCCGATGCGGTGGAACAGGTAGGACAGCACGGCCGGGGCCGCTCCAGTCCCGACAAGGCCCTCGATCTCGAACGCCTGCACATCCGCCGAGCCGAGATGTTCGGCTTCGGCGTCGAGCAGCCGGCCATAGGCACCGCCGACGCAGAACGGCCGGAGCGCCTGTTTCAGATCGTTGGATTGCAGCAGCACCGCAAGGCCGGTGATGGTGCGTTCCTCGACCGGGGCCGAGGCCAGCGAAGTCAGCGCCGTCCAAAGATACTCTTTGACCTCGGGCGTGATGGCGATGCCTTCCCGCATGAGGATGGCGGCGATCCAGTCCGCCGCCCATGCGCGTTCATAGGTGTCGTGGATGCGGGCGAGCGGCTGGAGCGAGACGGACGCCTCGGCCCCTTCTGTCAGCCCGCCACCAAGGTCGTGCCAGTCGCCGCCCATGGCGAGCGCGGCGGCGCGGATGCTGCCGCCGAAGTCGAAGGCGAAGACCTGCGATCCGGCGTAGCGCCGGAACTGCAAGGCCATAAGGGCGAGCAGCACGCTCTTGCCCGCGCCCGTGGGGCCGACGACAAGGGTGTGCCCTACGTCGCCGACATGCAAAGACAACCGGAACGGGGTTGAGCCTTCGGTCTTTCCAAAGAGCAGAGGGGGCGCACCGAAATGCTCGTCCCGTTCCGGCCCCGCCCACACCGCCGACAGCGGGATCATGTGGGCGAGATTCAATGTGCTGATGGGCGGCTGGCGGACATTGGCGTAGGCGTGTCCGGGCAGGCTGCCGAGCCATGCGTCAACCGCGTTGACGCTCTCGGGCATGGCGGTGAAGTCGCGCCCCTGAACGATCTTCTCGACCAGGCGCAGCTTCTCGTCGGCTAGGCGCGGGTCGGCATCCCATACGGTGACGGTGGCCGTGACATAGGCCATGCCCGCCACGTCCGCGCCGAGTTCCTGCAAGGCCATGTCGGCGTCGAGCGCCTTGTTGGCCGCGTCGGTGTCCACCAGCGCGGACGCCTCGTTGGTCATCACCTCTTTCAAGATCGCGGCGATGCTCTTGCGCTTCGCAAACCATTGGCGGCGGATGCGGGTCAGCAGCCGCGTCGCGTCGGTCTTGTCGAGCAGGATCGCGCGCGTGCTCCACCTGTAGGGGAACGGCAGGCGGTTCATTTCGTCGAGCAGGCCCGGCGTCGTCGCGGTCGGGAATCCCACGATGGTCAGCACGCGCAGATGCTTGGTCCCAAGGCGCGGCTCCAGCCCGCCGGTCAAGGGCTGGTCGGCGAGCAGCGCATCGAGGTGCATGGGCACCTCGGGCACGCGCACGCGATGCCGGTTGGTCGAGATGGTGGAGTGGAGATAGGTCAGCGTCGCGCCATCATCCATCCAACGGCACTCGGGCATGAAGCCGTCGAGCAAAGCCAGCACGCGGTCGGTGCGGTCGATGAAGCCGCGCAGCAGCTCCCACGGGTCCACGCCGGTTTTCTCGCGGCCCTCGTAGAGCCATGTTTCGGCGCGGGCGGCTTCCTCGGCCGGGGGCAGCCAGAGGAAGGTCAGGAAATAGCCCGACACGAAATGCGTGCCTGCTTCCTCGAACCCGGCTTTGCGCTCGGCATCGACCAGCGCCGATGCCGCATCGGGAAAGGTGCTGTCGGGATAGGTCGCGGCCTCGCTGCGCTGCGCCTCAACAAAGATGCTCCAGCCGGAGCCGAGGCGGCGCACGGCGTTATTGATGCGGCCGGCGACGGCGACCAGCTCGGCCGCGACGGCGGAATCCAGATCGGGACCGCGAAACTTCGCGGTCCTCTGAAAACTGCCGTCCTTGTTCAAGACGACGCCGGAGCCGAGCAATGCGGCCCATGGCAAATAGTCGGCGAGCCGGGCGGCGGTGCGGCGATATTCGGAAAGGTTCATCATGGCCGCGCCCTCACACCGCCAGATGGCCGGGGACGCGCAGATGCCTACGCCCGACCTCGACGAATTGGGGATCGCGCTTCGCCGCCCATACGGCTGCGAAATGGCCGATTGCCCAAATGGCGATGCCGACCAGCCAGAGGCGCAAACCGAGGCCCACGGCTCCGGCCAGCGTTCCGTTCATGATGGCGATGGAGCGCGGTGCGCCGCCGAGCAAAATATGCTCGGTCAGCGCCCGGTGGACCGGGACCGTGAAGCCCGGCACCGCGTCGAGCAGTTCGAGGCCGCCCGCCATCAAACGAGCGCCCCGCCGCCGAACGAGAAGAAAGACAGGAAGAAGCTCGATGCGGCGAACGCGATGGACAGGCCGAAAACGATCTGGATCAGGCGACGGAAGCCGCCGCTGGTATCGCCGAACGCGAGGGTCAGGCCCGTCACGATGATGATGATGACGGCGATGATCTTGGCGACCGGCCCCTCGATGGACTGGAGGATTTGCTGCAAGGGCTGTTCCCATGGCATCGACGAACCGGACGCATGGGCGGCCGGGGCAAGCATGAGGCTGATGGCAAGGGCAGATGCGGCGGTCGTGGCGAAGCGATAGCCGCGCGTAAGGGTGCGGATCATGAAGATTCTCCTGTGCTGGTGGGGATTGCCGAAGGGATGGGATGCGTGATGCGGTAGTCGCCGTCCGGCCCCAGCCCCTCGACGCGGGCAAGCTCGGCCAGCCGGCGCGCGGAACCGCGCCCGGAAAGGACGGCAACAAGGTCGATAGTCTCGGCGATCAGCGCACGCGGGACCGTGACGACAGCCTCTTGGATGAGCTGTTCAAGGCGACGAAGCGCGCCGATGCCGGTGCCGGCGTGAATGGTGCCGATCCCGCCGGGATGGCCCGTGCCCCATGCTTTGAGCAGGTCGAGGGCTTCCGATCCGCGCACCTCCCCAATCGGGATGCGGTCGGGGCGCAGGCGCAGCGAGGACCGCACAAGGTCCGACAGGCTGGCGACGCCATCCTTGGTGCGCAGCGCCACCAGATTGGGCGCGGCACATTGCAGCTCGCGGGTGTCTTCGATGATGACGACACGATCCGCGCCCTTGGCGACCTCCGCCAAAAGGGCATTGGTGAGCGTGGTCTTGCCGGTGGAAGTGCCGCCCGCCACCAAGATATTGGCGCGGGCTGCGACGGCTTCGCGCAGCGTTTCCGCCTGATCGGCAGACATGATGCCGGCGGCCACATAGTCGTCGAGCGTGAACACCGCGACGGCAGGTTTACGGATGGCGAAGGCCGGCGCGGCGACCACGGGCGGCAAAAGGCCCTCGAACCGTTCCCCGCTCTCGGGCAGCTCTGCCGAGACGCGGGGGCTGCGGGCATGAACCTCTGCGCCGACATGATGCGCGACCAGCCGCACGATGCGTTCGCCATCGGCGGCGGACAGGCGTTCGCCCGTGTCGGAAAGCCCTTCGGACAGCCGGTCCACCCAAAGGCGACCGTCCGGGTTCAACATTACCTCGACCACGGCCGGGTCTTCGAGCAGCCGGGCAATGGCGGGGCCGAGCGCGGTGCGCAACATGCGCGCGCCGCGCTGGATCGCTTCCTGTCTGTGGTGGTTGGTGGTCATGTCGGCCCCGGCTTCTGGCGGGGCGCAACAGGCGGTCCCCGGATCGGGGTCGATTAAGAAAGCCCGGAATTGGGCCGGTTCAACAAGTATCTAAGCGGCGGCGGCAATCGGCGGCCATCGGCGGTAAATAGGACGGGTCCGAATACTTATTCTTGATCGCCGTTGCTCTCGGATTCGTCCGGCAACGGATCGTCGGGAAGTGAGTCGAGGTCGCGCGACAGCTCTTTGAGGAACCTGTCGCCGGTCGCCAGACGCCGGCCGAGATTCTGCTGCCTTTCCACCTCTCCTTTTTGCTACCGAAGTTGCGATCAGGCTTGTCGCACGTTATTAATGGTCATGCCCTATGTTAAAAATGACGACGTTCTCGTGAGGTATGAGACGTTTGGTGATGAAACGAACCTGCCTCTTGTCCTGATCTTTGGCATCAGCATGACCTGTGAGGACTGGTTAGAACTTGGCTACATCTCAGGATTGGCTAAGGAATTTCATGTCGTATGTGTCGAACCTCGCGGGCACGGGCTAAGCACATGCCCCACGAATTCGTCCTCTTACGCATTGCCCAAAATGGCTTCTGACATTGAAACGGTAATCAACACCCTAGATCTAGTAAATCCATTAGTCTGGGGATACTCGCTCGGCGCAAAAATAGCGCTCGCTGCCGCCGTTCAAAATCCAGAGGCTTATCGAGGATTGATTCTTGGGGGGTTCGAGCTTCACTCTGAAGTCGATTTGGCGACAGATATGGTTGCCGAAACATTTTCCAGTGGAGCACAAGCTTGGCTTGCTGTTTGGATGCAAATGTTCGATGTGCCGGACGGCATGGCCACCCGTCTTGCTCGCGTCAACACCAACGCACTTCATGCATTACGCACCGCTGAAGCTGAATGGCCGCCCTTGGGTGCGGCTTCTGAGTCGTTCACTGCGCCAGTTTTACTTTATGCAGGCGAAAAGTGCTTTTTTCGGAATGCAACAGCCGCCGCCGTCGCACATTTCCCATCAGCACGGTATCTCGAACGCCCTGGGCGAAATCACTTTGATCTGATGCCTGATAGCGCGTGGATAACCGGAGAGGTAGTTCAGCAATTCGGAAGCTCTAGATAACATTGATGCGTTGACGGAGAGAAGTAGGCGAACCTAGCGCCGCGCATAGCGACTATAGTCGGTGCAATAATCTTCATCAGCGCTCCTGCGTTGGATGATTGTTCAACCCCGGAAGACCTTCTTCAGGCCCAACATCTCTCGTAATCTCCTTCAAGAACCTGTCGCCCGTCGCCAGACGCCGGCCGAGATTCTGCATGAATCCTTCAAACCGTTCCGCACCTTTCGCGCGGGCAGCAGATTGCGCGGCTCCTGAAAGCGGCGGCGTGATGGTCATCCAGAAATGGATGAACTGCGCGACCGTCTCGCCGAGGACGGCGAGATCTAGGTCGAGCGTGTCGATCTGGCGGCCGAGTTTATCCAAGCGGCGAGACATGGCGGCTTCAAGCTGGTCGTCGGCATCGCCGGACAGGTAGGACATGACCGCCGCCTCCACGATGGCGGATTTCGAGACATTGCGGCGCAGCGCCGCCGAGCGGCGCAGCGCCATCGCCTCGATCTGCGGGATGAGCGCTGGGTCGAAATAGAGATTCAGGCGGGTGCGTGTGGTCATAGGCGTGTCCTCAAAGCTCGATTCCATCATCGGGGTTCATCGCCACCTGCCGCGCCACCATCCTCATGCGCTGGCGGATAGTGCGGGCCTTGGCCGCGTCAACATCCGGCTCGTCGTCCAGAATGTCGAACTCCTGTTCGGGGGATGGCGGCGGGGTGACGATTTCCTCATGCTCGGGCAATTCCGGCTCGCGGCGGATGCCGGCGTTGGCCGGATCGCCCTCGGTCGCATCTGCGGCGACCGTTGCGGAACGGCTTCCCGCCGCGACCACGCGGCCGGACCAGTCATCGGCGGATGGGCTGGGCGCCAGCGGAGCGGCGACCAGATCGGGCGGGGTCAGGATGCGTTCCTGAAACCGCGCATCCTCGAAATAGCGGGCCTTGGTTGCGCGGATCGGCGGCGTGCCCGCGACCATGACGATTTCGTCGGTTGGCGGAAGCTGCATGATCTCGCCCGGCGTGAGCAGCGGCCGAGCCGTCTCCTGCCGTGAAACCATCAAGTGACCTAACCACGGTGCAAGGCGATGGCCGGCGTAGTTGGTGGAATCGCGCAACTCGGTCGCGGTGCCAAGCGCGTCGCTCACCCGCTTGGCCGTCCGCTCGTCATTCGTGGCGAAGCTGACGCGGACGTGGCAGTTGTCGAGGATGGCGTTGTTCGGCCCATAGGCGCGCTCGATCTGGTTGAGGCTCTGCGCGATCAGGAAGCCTTTGATTCCATACCCCGCCATGAAGGCGAGCGCCGATTCAAAGAAGTCGAGCCGGCCGAGCGCCGGAAACTCGTCCAGCATCAACAGCAGGCGATGGCGCTTGCCGGAGGTGGTCAGTTCCTCGGTCAACCGCCTGCCGATCTGGTTGAGGATCAGGCGGATAAGCGGCTTGGTGCGGTTTATGTCGGACGGCGGCACGACCAGATAGAGCGTGACGGGCCGGCGGCTGCCGACCAGATCGGCAATGCGCCAGTCGCATCGTGCCGTCACCTGCGCCACCACGGGATCGCGGTAGAGGCCGAGAAATGACATGGCTGTGGAAAGGACGCCGCTGCGCTCGTTCTCGCTCTTGTTCAGCAGCTCGCGGGCCGACGACGCGATGACGGGATGAACGCCAGCCTCGCCGAGATGCGGCGTATCCATCATGGCGCGCAAGGTCGCCTCGACCGGGCGACGCGGATCGGACAGGAAGTTGGCAACGCCCGCCAAGGTCTTGTCCTTCTCCGCATAGAGGACATGCAGGATCGCGCCGACCAGCAGCGAATGACTGGTCTTTTCCCAATGGTTCCTTTTGTCCAAGCTGCCTTCGGGATCGACCAGAATATCCGCGATGTTCTGCACGTCGCGGACTTCCCATTCCCCTTGCCGGACCTCCAGCAGCGGGTTGTAGGCCGACGATCTGGCGTTGGTTGGATCGAACAGCAGCACGCGGCCATGCTTCGCGCGGAAGCCCGCTGTCAGCGTCCAGTTTTCGCCTTTTATGTCGTGGACGATGGCGGATGCGGACCATGTCAGCAGCGTCGGCACCACCAGCCCGACACCTTTGCCGCTGCGCGTCGGGGCGAAGCATAGGACATGCTCCGGGCCATCATGGCGCAGGTAGTCCCGGTTGTATCGGCCGAGCAGGACGCCATCGGGACCGAGCAGGCCGGCGGTGCGGATTTCCCTATCCTCTGCCCATCGCGCCGAACCATAGGTGGCGACGTTGCGCGCCTCCCGTGCCCGGATGATCGACATGAGGATGGCGGCGGCGATGGCGAGGAAACCGCCCGATACGGCGATGATGCCGCCCTCGACGAAGATCGCGGGCGCGTAGGCGTCGAACGAAAACCACCACCAAAAGAAGGCCGGCGGATAATAGACCGGCAGGCCAACCAGCTCGAACCACGGATTGCCAAGCTGGGGCTGGAAGCCGAGGCGAAACGCTACCCATTGCGTCGCCGCCCACGTCATCACCAAGACGATGGTGAAGACTACGGCGATCTGACCCCAAAGGATTCGGCCTCCGCGCAATGCAGGCTCCAGTCGGCAAAAGAGACGGAGCCGATCAGAGAGTAGGCAAAATCGGGACAGGCAACAGGAAAGCGGATGCGAGAGGGCTGCCGGATACTATCGGCGGCAAATAGGACGGGTTGCATTCACCGCCATCCGGCCGGGTGATCGCCGCTGCTCAACTGGTCGGGCGAATCGCCGCAATGGATGCCTCGGATAGCCCTCGCGTCATGTCGCCGCTGTCACATATGTAACTTGCATAATGGAAGTAACGCCATTATGGATGTGCCATGCAACGAACAAGCTTTCTATCATCCGAATGTCCCGCAGCCCGAGCGCTGGAAAGCGTCGGTGACTGGTGGAGCATCCTGATCCTGCGGGACGCCTTCCAAGGGTTGAGCAAATTCGATGAATTCGAGAAGAATCTCGGTATTTCCACGAACATTTTGGCGAGGCGATTGAAACATCTCACAGCCGAAGGGTTGTTTGAAAGGCAACGATACAATGATCATCCGCCTCGATTTGAATACGTCCTTACCGACAAGGGGCGAGATTTCTATCCGGTAGCAATCGCCCTGTTCGCATGGGGAAACCGGAATCTTGCGCCCAATGAAATAGCCATGCGCCTTGGCGACAGGGAAACCGGTAGGGAACGAAACGCCATCATAGTCGATGCGGATACTGGAGAAAAAATCACTCCTGAAAACACGGTTCTTCTAGCAGGCCCAGCGGCGACGGAAGAAACGATGCGCGTCATAAACCGTGTGAAGCGGGTAAACTCAGAAAAAGCGGAATAATCAAATGCGTCGAATTGTTATAACCGGCATGGGTCTGGTGGGCCCTCTTGGTTCCGGGACCGAAACAAGCTGGAAAAGGCTCTTGGAAGGAAAATCAGGAATTAGGAGTTTGCCCGATGAAATCTCCAGCGACCTGCCGGTGAAAATCGGAGGACTCGTTCCCAGCCTGATTGAAGATTCCGAAGCCGGTTTCGATCCCGATGTGATCGTTGACACAAAGGATCAACGAAAAATGGATCGCTTCATTCTGTTCGCACTAGCGGCCGCGATGGAGGCTCTTGAAACGGCGGGATGGCATCCTACGTGCGACTACGAACGTGAGCGCACGGCGACAATTATTGCCTCTGGTATAGGCGGATTTCCTGCAATTGCTTCAGCAGTTCGTATAACGGATACACGGGGAGCACGGAGGCTATCACCCTTTACCGTGCCATCGTTTCTGGCCAATCTCGCGGCAGGACATGTTACCATCAGGCATGGATTTACAGGTCCTATTGGCACGCCTGTAACCGCCTGCGCTGCCAGCGTTCAAGCCATCGGCGACGCCGCGCGGCTGATACGCTCTAACGAGGCCGACATCGCTCTGTGCGGCGGGGCAGAAGCATGCATTGATAAGGTTAGTCTTGGGGCATTTGCTGCCGCGCGAGCACTATCCACCGGCTACAATACTACCCCGGAACTGGCGTCGAGGCCGTTCGACACCGGGCGCGATGGTTTCGTAATGTCTGAAGGGGCGGGTCTGATCGTCATAGAGGAATTAGAACATGCCCTCGCTCGGGGTGCCAAGCCCATAGCGGAATTGGTGGGATACGGCACAAGCGCCGATGCACATCATATGACTGCCGGTCCAGATGACGGCCGAGGCGCGGCCCGTGCGATGGGAATTGCACTCCACAGTGCTGGGTTGAAACCAATCGATATTCAACATTTGAACGCACATTCCACCTCCACCCCCGTAGGAGATCGAGGAGAAATTGCCGCGATACAATCCGTGTTCGGCAATCATGATGTGGTCGTAAGCGCCACGAAATCGGCTACCGGGCACCTACTTGGTGCCGCAGGCGGTATTGAGGCAATCTTCACGGTGCTCGCTTTGCGCGATCAAATTGCTCCCCCAACGAGAAATTTAGAAACCCCCGATCCTGTTGCCGCTGGTATCGACCTCGTTCGCCAATCTGCGCGGCCCATTCTCATGGAACATGCCATTTCCAACGGATTCGGCTTTGGCGGTGTTAATGCAAGTGTCGCTTTCCGGCGATGGCAGTAACAGTCCCGGACTGTGCTTCCGCAAACACTTCGGTTCGCTACGCAACGATGGTCAGATAACGCTTTTGAGAGGAAGGTCGAATAGAGCATTGATCCTATAGCGCCGGTCCTATCTGCCCGCGCAGACCTCGCTGCTGAGCTGGCGGTTGATGACCGGCCGCCACGGGACAAGGGTGCATTTATGGCTCTTTTCAACCACAGCGAACTGGCTGCTGGATAATTGTACGGTGCCGGTGGACTTGTCGCTCACGCCTTCGCTATCCGTGGTAGTATCGAACGGTAGTCCGTGCAGACCTTCCGGCCCATGTCGTTGGCGAGGCTGAGCAGGTTGCGAAGCGCCGCGCTGCGATTGGACGGCGACCAGACAGCCGAGAAGGCGACCGGCTCCGGCTCGTCGGTGAAGGGCAAAAAGACAATGCCGTTTGTCGGCAACAGCGCCGTGGCCGCGCCGACGATGGTGATGCCAAAGCCCTGTCCGACCAAAGACAAAAGGGTGCCACGCCCCACGTCGAAGCGCAGGATCGACGGCGCAGGCCAGCGCTCGGCATGGCGTAGCACGATATGGCTATGAACCTGCGGTCCAGTGCCGCCATGCCTGACAAGGAACGTCTCGCCTGCCAAATCGGGCCATGTGACGGCTGACCGCTTGGCGAGCGGATGCCGTTCCGGTAGCACCGCCAAGAGCGGTTCGGTCCATGTGCGACGGGAATGGCAGTCGGGTGGTTGGGGCGTGCCCGCGACGAACGCCACGTCCAACCTGCCGGCGCGAAGCTGCACCACCGCTTCACGGGCCGGGCCTTCGGCGATCTCGACTTCAACATCGGGGTAATCCTTGCGGTATTGGCCGATCAGCTTTGCGAGGAAGCTATGCGGAATCAGGGCATGGATACCGATACGAAGCCGGCCGCTTTCTCCGGCTGCCGCCATGCCGGCGGTTTTCACCGCATGGTCGAGTTGGTCAATACCTACGGCTATCCGCTCGACGAAATGGCGTCCGGCCTCGGTCAGCCGAACGCCGCGCGCATGACGCTCGAACAAGAGGATGCCGAGGTCTTCTTCCAGTGCCTTCACGCGGGCGCTGACGCTGGACTGTGCAACGCCGAGCGCGTTGGCGGCGTGACGGAAGTTGAGATATTCGGCGACAGCGAGAGTGTGAACTAAGGTCATCATTGGCACTCGCCCCGAAAGGAGATGATTGCTCAACAGATTTAATCCGTCATTTCTCCTAAGTCTACGCATGCCAAATCGCCATGACTAAATCACAATGAAGTTGCGAATGGTCTGCGTAGTATTGGCAGACATATTAAATAGAGGATCGCGCCGACAATCCAAACCCAACCGTTCCATGCCCCGGCGGTGGCAGAATAGAGTGCTGTGAAGCCAAGCGGTCCTGCGATAGAGCTTAGATTGGTGAGGCTCGTTAGCGTTCCTTGCAAAGCCCCTTGCTTGTTACTGCTGACATTGTTTGAGAGCATTGCCTGCAAGGCCGGCATGCCAACACCCCCGGCGGCAAGCAGCAACAGAATCGGGAACACCATCCATCCCTGCGTGGCAAAAGCCAGAAGAACGAAGCCAGTCGCATCCGCAGCCATGCCAAACAGCAGCGTGCGCCGCTCTCCAAGCCGGCTTGAAAGCGGGCCGGTAACAAACGCTTGGAAGATCGCATGTGTTGCCCCAAACGCCGCGAGCGACAAACCAACGGTCGCGGTGTTCCACTGAAAACGGTCCTCGCCATATATGACCCATAGGGCTGCAGGCACTTGGCCGATCAGTTGAATAATGAAGAAAACTGCGAAAAGCGCACCTAGCCCGCGCAATGCATCATCCAGCCGTAACAGAACGAATGGTTTGATGCGAACCGGCTTTCCGGTCCCGCCATGGCTGTGATGAGTCTCCTTGAGGAAAATGCAGGCAAGCAGGAACGCGAACCCGTTGAGAAGGGCGGCGGCGATAAACGGGGCATGAGCAGAGATACCACCGAGCATGCCACCAAGTGCTGGCCCGGCAATCATGCCCGCCCCATAACAGGCCCCCATGTAGCCGAACCAGCGTGCGCGAGAACCTTCCCCCGTCGAATCGGCAATGGTTGAGGCTGCTACAGCTCCGGTTGCGCCCGTGACGCCGGACACGAGTCGGCCGATATAGAGCACCCATAAGACCGGCGCTGATGCCATAATCGTGTAATCGACTGCGGCTCCTGCAAGAGAAGCCAGAAGTACCGGACGCCGACCGTAAGAATCCGAAAGCTGTCCAAGCATGGGCGCGAAGACGACCTGCATCAATGCATAGAGCGACAGCAAGGCACCATAGTGTCCAGCGACCTGCTCTGCTGGCACAAGCTCACGCAGAAGCGTCGGAAGGACGGGCATGATGAGGCCGAGACCCATGGCGTCAAGACCCACGATCAGCAGGGCAATGATGGCAGAGCTGCGCACCTGAAACTCCAGCGCCGCTCAATGGAGCGACTTTATCAACGATAAGGAGATGGACATAGAACTTATCGCTGATAAATTGTCAAGCACTGGCGAAGGAACGTGAATGACCAAACTGGACAAGGGCACCGTGATCGCGGCGGCGCTAGAGCTGTTGAACGAGGTTGGCATGGACAGCCTGACGACGCGGAAGCTCGCTGAACGCCTCAAGGTTCAGCAGCCTGCGCTTTACTGGCATTTCCAGAACAAGCGAGCGCTGCTTGATGCGCTCGCCGAGGCGATGCTGGCGGAACGCCATACCCGCTCGCTACCCGAAGAGAATGAGGACTGGCGGGTGTTCCTGAAAGAGAATGCCCTGAGCTTCAGAACGGCGTTGCTCTCTTATCGCGACGGCGCGCGTATCCATGCCGGCACTCGACCGACAGAACCGAATTTTGGCACCGCCGAGACGCAAATACGCTTTCTCTGCGCGGAGGGCTTTTGTCCGAAGCGCGCCGTTTGGGCGCTCCGGGCGGTCAGTCACTATGTGGTCGGTTCCGTTCTCGAGCAGCAGGCATCTGATGCCGATGAGAGAGTTCCGGACAGGCCAGATGTGTCCGAGCAAGCACCGTCGTCCTTCCTGCACGATCTGTTTCACGAGTTGGAAACAGACGGCATGGATGCTGCGTTCAACTTCGGACTCGACAGCCTCATCGCTGGTTTCGAGCGGCTGCGTTCATCTACAACAGATTAGAGGCTTATGCCCCTTTGCCGCCCCAACTGCCACGACACCGATCCGCTTTGCACGATGCCCATGACCTCACGGCCGAGCTGGCGGTCGATGACCGGCCGCCACGGGACAAGGGAAATGAGCGGTATCTTGCCAGACAGGATACCGCCATTCACGAGGTTTCGAAGATTATTGCGCCGCATCAAAGCGGGCTTGCTTCCAGTCGTCGGCTAGACGACTGGCGACTTCTCGGTGGCAGCATCACGGGATCGAAGGAGCGCCAGCCCCAACGACACCAGCACTGCCATTGCCGTGGCGTAACAAATCACGGGCCACGCTGTATCGCCGTTTAACAGCGTCACCGCCAATGTCCCGACGATACTGACTATCAGGCTTTGGATGCAGAAGTAGAACGCAACCGCTGATCCAGCGATGTCGTCGAACTGCGCAAGTGCGCCGTTGGCGGTAACGGACACCGTGAAGACAATGCCGACCGCGACAACCCACATCGGCAGGATGAAGCTGAAAAATGACGGCGATCCGAAAAGTTGGCCGATCCCCAACAGGATCGCGCCGGAAACGAGCAACGCCATCCCGCGCGCTACGCATCCCGCGATACCCCATTTGGCAACGAAGGACTTTGCGAAGCGGGTTGTCGTGACCATGACCAGCCCGACAGTCGCGAAGGCCAAGCTAAATCCGATCTCGGAATAGCCGGCTTGGCCTATGAGAACACGGGGGGCTGTCGAGAAGAAAACGAAGAATGTGCCCATGCCGGCACTAAATCCGACCGTGTAAACCCAAAAGGCCGGACTCGCGAAGATCGGCAAAACAGATCGTTGCGTTCTGGCCTGATCCAACGGTCGGGTTTCATGCCACCTGAAACTGGCGTTTAAGAGTGCGAGCGAAGCCAGTGCAGCCAGTGTGATGAAGATCGCCTGCCATCCCCAAAACTCGCCGATCAGCGCACCGGCTATAGGGCCGAGCGCAGGCACGAACGCCAGCATCGAACTGAAAAGGCCGTAGATGACGGCACCTTCGGGACGATTGGCATATACGTCGCGCACGGTCGCGAAGGTGGCCACCAGCATGGCCGATGCTCCAACAGCCTGAACCAGACGAAACGCAACAAAGGCTAATGCAGTTGAAGAACAAGCCGCTCCCAGAGACGCAGCAACGAAAGCCGTTGCGCCTACAAGCAGGATCGGCCGTCGCCCGACGCGATCGGAGAGTGGCCCAAAGATCACTTGGCCCACACCGAGCATCACCATGTAGAGGCTCAACGTGAGTTGGATTATGGATGGAGTCGTGTTCAGGACGCCCGGCATCGCCGGAACGACTGGAAGATAAATATCCATCGCCAGCGAGGCGAGGATGTCGAAGGGAGCCATAAGCAGCAAGGCTGCCGGCAGCGTATAGGCCCACGCGGGGCGTGTGGTGGTCATGACGAATCAACCGCTCGATTAAGGATACCGGGCAGCGTCTGCTCGTCAGCAATCAGATGGGATTGGTCTTACAGAGCGCCGCAACAACAATTCTGATGTTGCGGCTTACTTGTCTGCTGACTTGGAATTTCCCATGCTGATGGCTCCACGATTACGAAATTGAATAGCAGCTCTTATCGAATTAGTTGTTGCGTTGCAATGCGGTATCGTTGGCTCCTATAGCCCCAACCCCCGCTGCCGCCCTAACTGCCACGACACCGAACCGCCCTGCATGATACCCGCGACCTCGCGGCCGAGCTGGCGGTCGATGATCGGCCGCCACGGGACAAGGGTGAACTCGTGGCTCTTTTCCACGATGGCGAACTTGCCGCTCGTTAGCTGGACAGTCCCGGTGAACTTGCCGCTGACACTCTCACCATCCTTGGCGGCGCGGAACGGCAGCGCCTTGCCCTCGGTCATCTCCGCACCGGCGCGCGCAACTTCCCGCTCGCGCAGGGTGGCGAGAAGATTGCGCCGGTAGAAGATTCGGCCGTCCCTGTTGCGCGTGGCGTCGCGCTGTTCGATATGATGCTCGCGGCGCTGGTCCATGGCTTCGCGGACCTGTTGCCCGAAGCCGGTCGGCGCAAGGTCGGCCGTTTCGCCATGGACCAATCGCCGGTCCAGCCATGTCGCGCAGTCCGAACGTATCTGCCTTTGCAGATCAACCGGGGAAAGCACGCGAACGCTGGCCTGCCGGTCGCGGCCGGTATCGTAATCAGCCGCGCGGCTGACCAGATCATCTGGGATGCGCCATTGGTCGGCGTCGATGCGCTCGACGATGCCGGCCCGGCGCAGCGCCTCCAGCCGCCGGACATGGGCATCGATATAGCCCTCATCGTCGCCGCCGGGAACGCGGCCCTCGAATTTCGCCTGCTCCAGATGGCGGCTCGGCCGATAGATGCCGTCCTCGGCGATGGCGGTGATGGTGCGGTCGGACGGCCGGGGTGCCACCTCGGCCGGGCCGATCTGGATGACGCTGCCAATGCGGGCGTCCTCCAGCCGCTCGGGCGTGATGCCGGCGATGTGGTGCGTCCTACCGTCGATCCCGTCCACCACGATTGTCAGGTTCTCGCCCAACTCGTCGGACAGGTGCTTGTCCACGACGCGGCCGACGATAGGCGTCTCGGGCGCTCCGTCATGGATTTGGAAGCTCATGGGATCGCGTTCGCCTGCCTGCGGGCCGAGCGCCTTCTGCATGGTGCGGATAATGTCGCCACGCTCGCCTAGCTCGCGCAGGGCCGGTTCCATGTCCTTGCTCAATTCCCAAACGGCGGGCGCGTGCTCGGTCGCCAGCCCCATCTTCTCCAGCTTGGTAAGGCGGCGCAGGCGCAAGGTGCGCTCGAACTGCCGCCTCGGCTCTGCCAGTTCATGGCGCAGGTCGAGGAAACGGGCATCGGCTTCCTCGACCATGGCGCGGTCGATCCGGGTGAAACGGTCTTGGTCGATCTCGGCGGATAGCTTGCGGGCCTGCTCGATCTCGGTCACGGGGCCGAGTTCGAGACTGGCAAGCTCGCTGGCGCGTTCGCGCAGGCCGGCGGAAAGGTAGTCGCCGTTGATGACTAGATCCCCGCCCATATCGTCGCGGCCGTTGACGACGATATGCACATGGGGATGGCCGGTGTTGTAGTGATTGACGGCAACCCAATCGAGTTTGGTGCCAAGGTCAGCTTCCACCTGTTTCATGAAATCGCGGGTGTAGGCCGTGAGGTCCGACAGCTCCGCCCCCTCCTCGGGCGAGACGATGAATCTGAATTGGTGGCGGTCGTCCTTGCCGCGATCAAGGAAGGCGTCGCCATCGGCGCGGTCCTCGGTCGCCGAATAGAGCCGGCCCCGCTCGCCGTCGCGTGAGGTTCCGTCACGCTGGACATAGCGCAGATGTGCACGGGCACGGCCGCCCTTCAATGCGGCCCTGACGCTGCGCTGCTTGACGATGACGCGGCGGCTGCCCGGCTGGCGATGATGCCAGTTGCCCGAGATATTGCGGGCACGCACGAAGCTCGCGCCCCGGCCGCGCTTCACGCCCTTGCCGCTGGCGACCACGGCACGGGACCGGCCCGACGATGACGGGCGGGCGGATGACGGCATGGAAGGGTCGCGGGAGGCTGCCGCCTGATGCTGCCGGGTGATCTTCCTGACCTGCGTGAAAAAGCTCTTGGTCTTGCCAGCCTTCGGCGTGTCGGATCGGATGCGGCCGGGCTTCGGTCGGAAGCGGTTTTCGTCGTCGGCGCTCAAGGGCGCGACTCCAGCCCAAACCGCCGGAAAACCGCCGATCTGCGCCTATGGTGCCGCTTGAAACCCTGCAAAGCCAAGGCTTTGCGCAAAATCGCGGCACGCGGCCCCTCAAAACCATGGTGCCGGAACCGGCCACCTAACCAGTGTGCAGACAACAACAATTTCCAGAAGCGGCCCGACATGGTGCCGTCTTCTTTAATCTTGCCCTCCGCCCTTTCTGTCTTTTCTGCCCCTCCTGCCGGGAATCCTGCCGGGCGCAAACCTGCCCGACCAGATGCCGAAACCAGCGCCGCCGAGCGCGGGAACGCCGCCCTCATGGGGTTCTCCCATCGCTGGCGCTCGCCACGAAAATGCTGCCGTCCTGCGGCTCCGCACGGGCGCGGCCGTCGCCTGTTTGCACCTCGGACGGCGGCGCGGCGGCAGCTCGCGTGTCGTCCGGGCGCATGACGAATAGCGGTGCCTCGCGCCAGTCGGGCGGCGGTGCCGGTGGTTGCAACGGCGCATCCGATGGAGCCGCGCCGCCAAGGATCGGGGCGAGCGCGGCGACATAGGCGCGTGTCTCGGCGGGAAGCGGGCGGCCCGTCGTGCGGTGCTCGTCATAGCGGCCGGGGCCGGCGTTATAGGCCGCAAGCATCGCGCCGACATTGCCGTAGCGGTCAAACATCTCGCGCAGATAGGCCGTGCCTGCGAGGATGTTGTCGCGCGGGTCGTAGGGATCGCGGCCGAGGCCATGGCGGACGCGCAGGCCCGCCCATGTGTCGGGCATCACCTGCATCAATCCCATCGCTCCGGCCGACGATATGGCGCGCACATCGCCCGCGCTTTCGGCGCGCAGCACGGCACGAATCCAGTGCTCGGGGATGCCGAACCGCTGCGACGCCTCGACGATGTGCGCCGCATACGGATGGGCAACGGCCGGGCGCTCGACCGATGCGGATTGCGCGACGGCGACGCCCGGTCCTATGCAGACGGAAAGCGCCCCCGCCAGCAGCAGGACGACATAATGCCATGCCGGCCTGTCTCCGCTTCGCCGCCAGCCTGCCAGCGTGCTCGCTGCGGTCAAGGGCAAGGCGCAAGCGCCGGCCGGGGGCCGCCCCTGACCTTCGCTGCGCGCGCCGGCCGTCTGGTCGCCGAGCGGGACGAAGGGATGAGACGGCTTTTCCGCGAACAAAGGGATGCCGATCTTTGACCGGATTGCGGGCCGAACGCGCGCGGCTGTCATTCCTCATCCTCGATCTTCCGGGCGTGCTTCCAACGCAGGGTCCAGACCGAAGGATCGTCGTTGGACTGGAACAGTTTGGCGCGGATCGGGGACGGGAAGATTGGCCCCTCCAATCGCATCGACACGAACTCGCCAGCGTTCTCGCTGGAGTCTTTCCATGCGGGGCCGGCGTCCGGGCCGTCCTCGCTGCCGAGGCGCACGCGATAGTCGGGTGCGTTCTTCACGTCGCTCGGCTTGGCCGGGACGATGAATAGCTGTTCTCTGAGGCCGAACGAATGAAGCTCCCCCGCATAGCCGGCTTCGGTGCGGGTGAAGGTGCCTATCTCTGCCATGGGAAATCTCCTGTGGTTGGTTTTCGGGGGGGGTGGTTTCAGTGCGTCGGCGCGCGCCACTCGTAGCGGCCGACGCCTTCCTCATCGGTCCAGAGCGGAACCGCTCGGCCGATGGCGGAAGCTGCGGGTATGGGTCCGAAATAACGGCCGTCGAGGCTGTCGCGGACTTCCCAATTCATGAGGAAAAGCTGGTCGCCGCCGATGACGCGGCAGCCCTGCCAGACGGGCAGATCGCGGCCGAGGCTGTCGCGCTCCAGCGCCTCGCCCATCTCGATCCCGTCAACCGTGATCGTGCGGCCGGCGCGGCAAACCCGCTGTCCGGGCAGGCCCAAGACGCGCTTCAAGAGCGGGACGCCTCGCGCGATATAGCCGCGCTCGACCATGAAGGCGGCGAGCGGTTCGGGCGGCATGATGGCGACCAGCTCGGGCACGTCGATCCGGTCTGCCGGCTCGACGGTGTAGAACCCGACTGGCGCGCTGGCGGTGGCGTTCCATATGAGTTTCGTCGGCGTCTCGACCGCGCTTGCGGCGGCGATGCCGAGGGCTCTGTTGCAAAGATTGGCGGCAGTCAGAGGTAGGCTGTCGCT
>NZ_JAMQML010000038.1:0-4451 GCF_030068685.1 Nitratireductor sp. GZWM139
GCGACAGCCTACCTCTGACTGCCGCCAATCTTTGCAACAGAGCCGGCGTCACCACTTTTTTCCCAGCAGGTCCTTCAGGGCCACGTTGTCCAGCATCGCGTCCGCCAACATCCGCTTAAGCCGGGCGTTCTCGTCTTCAAGCGACTTCAACCGCCGAGCCTCCGACACGTCGAGCCCGCCGAACTTGGCCTTCCATTTGTAAAAGGTCGCCGAGCTGACCCCGTGACGCCGACACACCTCCGCCGTCGTCACACCGGCCTCCTGCTCCCGCAGAATCCCGATGATCTGCTCTTCCGTGAACCTTGATCGCTTCATTTTGTCCGTCCTTCGTTAGGGCGGACTCTAACTATTCCTGGAGGAGTTTCAGGGGGTCACGTCACCTCGATCAGCGCGGAGCTGACACCCCGGCCCGCATGTGTCCGTCGCACCGCGAGCTTGTGCAGATATGCGGCCTCCCCCTTGAGGGCGTCGGGCCAGAACTCGGGATCCTCGGCCGACAAGGTGCAACAGCCGACGATGCCGTCGCTGCAACTCGCGACTAGGAGCTCGGATCTCAGGACGAAGGTCTCCGCGAATGTCCGGTCGATCCGCGCGACGTCCCAGGCGGGCGTTCCCTTGGCGGACATCCACGCCGCAGCGTCGTGCATCAGCCGCACAACCTCGTCGATATCACCCGAGCAGGCGACCCGAACGTTCGGAGGCTCCTCGCTGTCCATTCGCTCCCCTGGCGCGGTATGAACCGCCGCCTCATAGTGCAGTTTGATCCTGACGAGCCCAGCATGTCTGCGCCCACCTTCGCGGAACCTGACCAGGGTCCGCTAGCGGGCGGCCGGAAGGTGAATGCTAGGCATGATCTAACCCTCGGTCTCTGGCGTCGCGACTGCGAAATTTCGCGAGGGTTTCCGAGAAGGTGATTGCGCTTCGCAGATCTCCAGGCGCGTGGGTGCGGACGTAGTCAGCGCCATTGCCGATCGCGTGAAGTTCCGCCGCAAGGCTCGCTGGACCCAGATCCTTTACAGGAAGGCCAACGGTGGCGCCCAAGAAGGATTTCCGCGACACCGAGACCAATAGCGGAAGCCCCAACGCCGACTTCAGCTTTTGAAGGTTCGACAGCACGTGCAGCGATGTTTCCGGTGCGGGGCTCAAGAAAAATCCCATCCCCGGATCGAGGATGAGCCGGTCGGCAGCGACCCCGCTCCGTCGCAAGGCGGAAACCCGCGCCTCGAAGAACCGCACAATCTCGTCGAGCGCGTCTTCGGGTCGAAGGTGACCGGTGCGGGTGGCGATGCCATCCCGCTGCGCTGAGTGCATAACCACCAGCCTGCAGTCCGCCTCAGCAATATCGGGATAGAGCGCAGGGTCAGGAAATCCTTGGATATCGTTCAGGTAGCCCACGCCGCGCTTGAGCGCATAGCGCTGGGTTTCCGGTTGGAAGCTGTCGATTGAAACACGGTGCATCTGATCGGACAGGGCGTCTAAGAGCGGCGCAATACGTCTGATCTCATCGGCCGGCGATACAGGCCTCGCGTCCGGATGGCTGGCGGCCGGTCCGACATCCACGACGTCTGATCCGACTCGCAGCATTTCGATCGCCGCGGTGACAGCGCCGGCGGGGTCTAGCCGCCGGCTCTCATCGAAGAAGGAGTCCTCGGTGAGATTCAGAATGCCGAACACCGTCACCATGGCGTCGGCCTCCGCAGCGACTTCCACGATGGGGATCGGGCGAGCAAAAAGGCAGCAATTATGAGCCCCATACCTACAAAGCCCCACGCATCAAGCTTTTGCCCATGAAGCAACCAGGCAATGGCTGTAATTATGACGACGCCGAGTCCCGACCAGACTGCATAAGCAACACCGACAGGGATGGATTTCAGAACCAGAGAAAGAAAATAAAATGCGATGCCATAACCGATTATGACAACGGCGGAAGGGGCAAGCTTAGTAAAGCCCTCGCTAGATTTTAATGCGGATGTTGCGATTACTTCGCCAACTATTGCGATAACAAGAAAAAGCCAGCCTTTCATGATATATCTCCCAATTTGTGTAGGGCTTATTATGCACGCTTAAAAATAATAAAAGCAGACTTGACCTGATAGTTTGGCTGTGAGCAATTATGTGCTTAGTGCATCTAACGCTTGAGTTAAGCCGCGCCGCGAAGCGGCGTCGGCTTGAACGAATTGTTAGACATTATTTGCCGACTACCTTGGTGATCTCGCCTTTCACGTAGTGAACAAATTCTTCCAACTGATCTGCGCGGGAGGCCAAGCGATCTTCTTCTTGTCCAAGATAAGCCTGTCTAGCTTCAAGTATGACGGGCTGATACTGGGCCGGCAGGCGCTCCATTGCCCAGTCGGCAGCGACATCCTTCGGCGCGATTTTGCCGGTTACTGCGCTGTACCAAATGCGGGACAACGTAAGCACTACATTTCGCTCATCGCCAGCCCAGTCGGGCGGCGAGTTCCATAGCGTTAAGGTTTCATTTAGCGCCTCAAATAGATCCTGTTCAGGAACCGGATCAAAGAGTTCCTCCGCCGCTGGACCTACCAAGGCAACGCTATGTTCTCTTGCTTTTGTCAGCAAGATAGCCAGATCAATGTCGATCGTGGCTGGCTCGAAGATACCTGCAAGAATGTCATTGCGCTGCCATTCTCCAAATTGCAGTTCGCGCTTAGCTGGATAACGCCACGGAATGATGTCGTCGTGCACAACAATGGTGACTTCTACAGCGCGGAGAATCTCGCTCTCTCCAGGGGAAGCCGAAGTTTCCAAAAGGTCGTTGATCAAAGCTCGCCGCGTTGTTTCATCAAGCCTTACGGTCACCGTAACCAGCAAATCAATATCACTGTGTGGCTTCAGGCCGCCATCCACTGCGGAGCCGTACAAATGTACGGCCAGCAACGTCGGTTCGAGATGGCGCTCGATGACGCCAACTACCTCTGATAGTTGAGTCGATACTTCGGCGATCACCGCTTCCCTCATGATGTTTAACTTTGTTTTAGGGCGACTGCCCTGCTGCGTAACATCGTTGCTGCTCCATAACATCAAACATCGACCCACGGCGTAACGCGCTTGCTGCTTGGATGCCCGAGGCATAGACTGTACAAAAAAACAGTCATAACAAGCCATGAAAACCGCCACTGCGCCGTTACCACCGCTGCGTTCGGTCAAGGTTCTGGACCAGTTGCGTGAGCGCATACGCTACTTGCATTACAGCTTACGAACCGAACAGGCTTATGTCCACTGGGTTCGTGCCTTCATCCGTTTCCACGGTGTGCGTCACCCGGCAACCTTGGGCAGCAGCGAAGTCGAGGCATTTCTGTCCTGGCTGGCGAACGAGCGCAAGGTTTCGGTCTCCACGCATCGTCAGGCATTGGCGGCCTTGCTGTTCTTCTACGGCAAGGTGCTGTGCACGGATCTGCCCTGGCTTCAGGAGATCGGAAGACCTCGGCCGTCGCGGCGCTTGCCGGTGGTGCTGACCCCGGATGAAGTGGTTCGCATCCTCGGTTTTCTGGAAGGCGAGCATCGTTTGTTCGCCCAGCTTCTGTATGGAACGGGCATGCGGATCAGTGAGGGTTTGCAACTGCGGGTCAAGGATCTGGATTTCGATCACGGCACGATCATCGTGCGGGAGGGCAAGGGCTCCAAGGATCGGGCCTTGATGTTACCCGAGAGCTTGGCACCCAGCCTGCGCGAGCAGCTGTCGCGTGCACGGGCATGGTGGCTGAAGGACCAGGCCGAGGGCCGCAGCGGCGTTGCGCTTCCCGACGCCCTTGAGCGGAAGTATCCGCGCGCCGGGCATTCCTGGCCGTGGTTCTGGGTTTTTGCGCAGCACACGCATTCGACCGATCCACGGAGCGGTGTCGTGCGTCGCCATCACATGTATGACCAGACCTTTCAGCGCGCCTTCAAACGTGCCGTAGAACAAGCAGGCATCACGAAGCCCGCCACACCGCACACCCTCCGCCACTCGTTCGCGACGGCCTTGCTCCGCAGCGGTTACGACATTCGAACCGTGCAGGATCTGCTCGGCCATTCCGACGTCTCTACGACGATGATTTACACGCATGTGCTGAAAGTTGGCGGTGCCGGAGTGCGCTCACCGCTTGATGCGCTGCCGCCCCTCACTAGTGAGAGGTAGGGCAGCGCAAGTCAATCCTGGCGGATTCACTACCCCTGCGCGAAGGCCATCGGTGCCGCATCGAACGGCCGGTTGCGGAAAGTCCTCCCTGCGTCCGCTGATGGCCGGCAGCAGCCCGTCGTTGCCTGATGGATCCAACCCCTCCGCTGCTATAGTGCAGTCGGCTTCTGACGTTCAGTGCAGCCGTCTTCTGAAAACGACACCACCCTGCCCTTTCCCTGGCGTTTTTTGTCGCGTGTTTTAGTTGCATGAAATAGAATACTTGCGACGGCTCTGTTGCAAAGATTGGCGGCAGTCAGAGGTAGGCTGTCGC
>NZ_JAMQML010000028.1:0-20951 GCF_030068685.1 Nitratireductor sp. GZWM139
GGGGAAGGGGGATCGGAAGCGGTTTTGGGATAGTGCGCCGGCCGATCTCTAGCTCTAAAGGCGTCCGTTACGGGCCGCTTGAAGGCTGTTTCGGTCCGGTTTCGGTCCGTTGCCTTCGGCGTTCTCGGGTGGGCGGCTTGTAAGTGATTGATTAGGCTGGTCGGAGTGGCAGGATTCGAACCTGCGACCCCCTCGTCCCGAACGAGGTGCGCTAACAAGGGTGAGGTTAGTGCGAATTCTTAGGCTGCAGAGAACACGGTATCGAACCGGCTGACATGCGCGGTCCACACTGCGGTGTCTGTGCACATCCAGTTGACGGCGTCTAGAACCTCCAAGTGTATCTGTTGCAGGTTCTTCTCGAAGATCGGCTCGTGGTGCGCGACTCGATTGCGGAACCGCCGGATCATGTTGAAGCGACCATGAATAGCAGATCGTTTGAGGCTTTTCCCGTTCACGAAGCCTTGGTGGAGCGTTTCGCGCCACAAGGTTTGGTCGTAGCCAGGGCCGAGCATTCCAACCCAGAAGGCGAACTTTAGTTCGGCTACGATCGCATCGTTCGATGGCCAGGGTGACTTTACCTGAAGCTTGGTAAGCGCATCGGTGATCATCGCTTTGGAGGTCTCTGTGAGCTTCGGTCCACCGTTCGTCATCCAGCTGGCCCCGTAGCTTTGGGACATGCGTTCATGTACAGTGTTTCTAAGGCAAATTTCCACACATTGCAGAGGGGTATAAAACGCTTCGCATAGGCGCGTATTGCGCTCATATTGGGAAAGCGCTTCCGAAAGTTCGTTATCGACGCAGGAAAGATATTTCTTTAGACGCGCACTGCTTATCGATTTTTCTAGTGATTTGTTTATTTCTGACGTTCGCAAAATGTTCACTTGCCGTTCAGGGAATCCGTGCTATATCACCACCCGTATACCCCGGGTCGGCCTCTGCTGCAAAGCATGCTCCCGGGGTCAGTCGTTTCTAGACCCTTCCTTTCCCTTTAAGTATGCGCAGTTTCTGCGCCGGCGTACGTTCAAGTCGCTGGCGTTGCCATTGGGGTTATTCGAGTTCAGCGTTTGCTGACGAGCATATTTGCCGATTTACGTGTTGGTCATCGCGGTCTGTAGGCACGCGTTAGTCACTTCGGGCCCGATGTTGCCGTGTCTGGGGCGTTTGTGTGTCTTGACAGAAACCTGACAGAAACACCGGAACATACCGTGAAGTTTCTGTCGTGTTCCTTTTCAAAAATCCATGTTTTGTGCGGTTTCTCTGTCCATTCACTCCCTTGGTAAGGGAGAGGTCGAGAGTTCGAATCTCTCCGGCAGCACCAGTCATCATCAAATCCATAAATGCAGTATACCTAACGGTTTCCACAGGAACACCGTAAGCGCACGCTGCCTTACGGCGTAGCGTTCGCGTGTGGTGGCTTACNCATCATCAAATCCATAAATGCAGTATACCTAACGGTTTCCACAGGAACACCGTAAGCGCACGCTGCCTTACGGCGTAGCGTTCGCGTGTGGTGGCTTACTTGTTCATAAGCCGCGCGGTGCGGATTTTGAGAATCATCGGCGACGGGCGAGCCATGGCGGTGTTTTGTTACCGCACAGCTTTGCGTGTCGGAGTTCGGTCCAGTCTCCGGGGCTTAATTCGAGGTGTTCATGATCCGGGCAGGCCATTGGGAGAGTCCCGAAGACACTCACGGTGGCAGGCGTCGAATGCGTAGTGCGTTTTCCAATGCGTAACACTGCTGGCCAGCGCATGAATTGCCATGCCTGCCACGGCAACTCGAACAGTCATGCCAACTTTGTGGCACGCAGCACGCCGATATCGATACGCACCGTTTACGCCGGGCAGCCCTGCTGCCTGTTTGTCGCGACGGTTGAAACAATGACAGGAGAGGATGGTGCCTGGCTCAGACGCCGGCGCCGCAATTGCTCTCGAAACTTGCGAAAAGCGAGAGATGATGCTGCAGAAAAAAAATACCAATGAAGCTGGGGCTCGGGCGACAGGAAAAGAGGTGGCGCTGACCAGGGAGACCTCGAGCGAAAAGCAGGCGAATGACGAGCGCCTTCTCGCCCTGGAGCGCCTTCTTGAGAATCCGGAGTTTCGAGCGTCCGACCGCAACAAGCGGTTTCTGCGTTTCGTGGTCGAGGAAACGGTGGCAGGGCGCGCCGACAGGATCAAGGCTTTCACCATTGCAGTCGATGTGTTCGGGCGCGACGCCAATTTCGATGCAACCGTCGATCCCATCGTCCGCATTGCCGCCGGGCAATTGCGCAAGTCGCTCAGGGAGTATTATGCCGAGGCCGGGCAGGGCGATGTCGTCCAGATTGCCATTCCGCTCGGCGCCTATGTTCCAACATTCGACAAGCGCTCATCGACATCCGCCTTCATGAGCAATCTGTCCCGGGGCTTCAACAAAGGCCCCTCTCTGGTCGCCGGTGCAGCACTGCTTGCCGCAGCGGCTCTAGCCGTGTCGACATATGCACCGGTCTGGCTCGGGCAGCCGGGCAAATCCGGAGGTGGCGGCGCTGTCCTGTTGCTAGACAGCGCTCGTGCAAATCCTTCCAGTGCGGACGCCACCCAACTCGCGAACATGCTGAACGACGCGCTGTGGCTGAAGGTCGGCCGGAAGGAGGGAATTCGCTCGGTCGGGGTGCGTCCGGAGGAAAAGCTCGATGCGGTGAGCGCCCGCGTTCGCGAGACATATGGAGCAGGCAGCAATGTTTATGAGCTGCTGACCAGTGTGCAGGTCGAGTCCGATGAAGTTCGGATCTACTGGCACCTGCTGGATTCGGACTCACGTGAAGTGCAGGTTTCCGCCCGGATGGAAGAAATGCTGGTTCCCGACGCGAAGGGAGATCTGGCCGACGCCATCGCGTCGCGGGTCGCGGCATCCCTGTTTGGGTATGAAGGTGTGCTCGCCCATTATCAGGCAGGGGCGAGGGTCGCCGCGCGCAGCCCGGAAGAATAGGCGGAGCAGATCTGGCCGCGTGTCTCTTGCGGAAGCGCAGAGGGAGGCGCGGCCGCTTTCTATCGCCGACCTTTTCTTTTCACTGGCTCCTGCGGAGTGGCGTGAGACTGTTCAGCAAAAGCGAGCCTCTCGAACGCAAAGAACGCACCGGAAGGAGCGTGATCCTTCGGCGCGATGCCTGCATTCGTGCCGGCAAGGCAGGAGAGTGCGCCAGGGTCCTGACCCTAGCCCTGAAGTTTCAGCCGGAGACGCTTGATGCGCTCTTTCATGACGAGCTTCGGTCCGAAAAAGGGGTGATTGCGTTTGCAGTCCTGGAGAAGGTCGAGGTCAACCGGCCCCTGCCGCACCATCAGAATATCCACTTCCGCACTCGAGCGGCCCTGTTGCGCCATCTCGTCGAGAAGCACGTCAATGGCGCAGTGGTCGGTAAGAGGCTTTGCTGGCACTTGTGGACCCCTGGATCAGGCAGCCGTACGAGGCGGTTGCGCTTTTGAGAAATTGGGTCCCAAAGCCTCGCCGACACTTCCAGGAAGTGAGGCAAGACTTTGGGAGAGGCCGGCCCGGGGGGCGGGAGGGCCGGCTTTGGCGGCACACTTCGCACCCGGTGCGAAGTGAATTCTCAAGGCTGATTTACGGAGGTGGCGCGGGCGTTGCCGCATGGGAGGTCAGAAAGGGTATTTCATGCTGAAAGAGCTGCATCGCCCCGTCCATTCCGTGTATTCATCTTGTGATTGAAATATGCGACAGAGTGCAGCTTATGCGGAAATCACAGGGTGCATTTTTTCCGGAAAAACGCATTTTGGGGCCGGGAATCCCCGATTGACAGCCGGCTGAGGTCAAGTCATAAACTTACGTCTATTTAGATAAACAAATGTTCTTTCCGGGAATGGTTATGAACAGTGTTTCAGGGGGAGGAAAATGGACGCATTTCTGAGCGGCCTCAAAACGGCCGTGGACACACTCGGCGCAACGGTTCTGTTGCCCATCGTCATCTTTGTCATCGCCGTTGTTCTGGGGGCCAAGGTCGGCAAGGCGTTTCGCGCTGCCGTCACCATCGGCGTGGCTTTCATCGGCATCAATCTCGTGCTCGGCCTTATGCTGGGCTCCATCGGGGATGTTGCGCAGGCCATCGTCACCAACACGGGTATCCAGCGCGATATCGTTGATGTGGGCTGGCCTTCGGCTGCCGCAATCGCGTTTGGTTCGTCGGTCGGTCTCTGGGTCATTCCCATCGGCATCGCCGTCAACATCGTGCTGCTTCTCACGCGCATGACCCGCACGCTGAATGTCGACGTCTGGAATTTCTGGCACTTCGCGTTCATCGGTTCGCTCGCCGTCGCCGCCACGGGCAGCCTCGGCTACGGCCTCGTCATCACCGCGCTGATGGCCGCCCTGTCGCTGCTCTTCGCCGACTGGTCGGCGCGTGCGGTGCAGAAATTCTACGGCATTCCCGGCGTTTCGGTGCCGCATCTGGCATCCGCGCAGATCCTGCCGATCGCCATCGTGGTGAACTGGATCATCGAGCGCATCCCGGGCGTCAACAAGATCAACATCTCGACCGAAACCATCGAGCGGCGCTTCGGCGTGTTCGGCGAGCCGGTCGTTCTGGGTCTGGTCATCGGCCTCGTGCTCGGCGCCATCGGTTATTACAATGCCGGCGATTTCGGCACGGTTCTCTCCAAGGTTCTGCAGACGGGCATGACGCTCGCCGCCGTGATGCTGCTTCTGCCGCGCATGGTGAAGATCCTGATGGAGGGCCTGCTGCCGGTTTCGGAAGCCGCACAGGAATTCGTGCGCAAGCGCACGGGCGACCGCGAACTGCTGGTCGGTCTCGATTCGGCGATCCTCATCGGCCACCCGGCCGCGATCTCGTCGTCGCTCATCCTGGTGCCCATCGCCATCGCCCTTTCGGTGATCCTGCCGGGCAACCGCGTGATCCTGTTCGCCGACCTTGCGGTCATTCCGTTCATCGTCGCGATGGCGGCGCCGCTCATGCGCGGCAATGTGTTCCGCATGGTCATCGTCGGCACGGTCACGCTGGCCGTCGGTTTCTACGTGGCCAACGCGCTTGCGCCGCTGTTCACCAGCGCTGCAATCGATTCCGGCTTCGAGATGCCCGAGAACGCGGTTCAGATCACCTCGGTGGTCGACGGCTTCCTGTGGATCTCCTACGTGGTCATCGCAGCGATCCGCGATCTCGGCGTTGCCGGGCTGGGTCTGCTTGCCGCGCTCATCGCGGCGTGCTTCTGGCTCTACCGCCGCAACACGCAGGCCTGGGAACGGGCTGCTGGTGCGGAAGACGACACTGCACAGGAAGGCTAATAGGTTAGTGAATGGCTGAAGCCCTTATGAACCACATCGATCCCGAGGCGATTGTCCTCGGGGTCGACACCGACAGCCGCGAGGCTGTCATCCGACTGCTGGCGGAAAAACTTCAGGCTGCCGGTTATGTGAAGGACAGTTTTGCCGATGCGGTTCTCGCCCGCGAAGCCTCGATGCCGACCGGTCTGCCGCTCGGCCACGCGGTGAATGTCGCGGTGCCGCACACGGATCCGGAGCATGTTCTGAAGCCGGGCATCGCACTGGCGACGCTCAAGAAGCCGGTCGCCTTCGCCAATATGGAAGACCCGGACGAGCCGGTCGAGGTGGGCCTGGTTTTCCTGATGGCGCTCAACGACAAGGATCGCCAGATCGAGATGCTTCAGGAAATCATGGCGACGATCCAGAGCGAAGAGGCTATTTCTGGCCTCATGCAGGCATCGTCGGTCGATGATGTCGCTGCGGTTTTGAAGTAAGGCAGTTTTAGGAGAACGGGAACCGGTTTCCCTTCCGGAACTGTTTTGAGAAAAAGTCCCTGAACCGCATCATCGTCTCCATGACGCGATGATGCGGTTCGGACTCCATTGGTAGGGAGAAGTCCATGAGCAAGAAAACCGTTCTTTTCGCCTGCGGCACCGGCATCGCCACCTCCACGGTGGTCGCGAATGCCGTGACCGAGGCCATGAAGGAGCGCGGCATCACCATCGAGCCGCGCCAGTGCAAGGCAACGGAAGTCCGTTCGGAACTTACCGGCGTCGATCTGATCGTTTCCACCACGCAGTTACCGTCGGATCTCGACGTGCCGTCCATCGTGACGCTCGCCTTCCTGACGGGCATGGGCAAGGCCGAGGCGCTCGACAAGATCGAAGGCGAGCTGCGCAAGTAAAGCGCGCGCGCTTCCAGAATATGAAAAAGGCCCGCAGCCGATCCGGTTGCGGGCCTTTTTCATGTGTGTCGCCAGAAGGCAGAGCGCCTTAGCTGTTTTCCTCGACGAAGCGGCGCAGCCATGCCACGTCATCGCCCGACAGCGTGTCGATCAGGCGCTCGGCAAAGGCGGTCTTCAGCGTTTCGGTCCAGTCGAGACCTTCGCGCAGCGCTGCCTCGAATTTCTTCGGCGCATAGGCGTGGCAGCGAATGGCGATGCCTTCCGCCTTCAGGCGGCGCGCATCGTCCAGATCGAAGACGGCCAGGTCGATGCAAAGCTCGTCGAGATTGGCAGACTTCACCACGGCAAGCGGGTCGCCATAGCGCTCATGGGCGATGCCGCCGGTCAGGATGCCCGGAATCTCTTCCTTGATGCGCTTGAGGCTCGCATGGTCGAAGGAGATCATCATCATGCGTTCGAGGTTTGCCGGGTCGGCGGCGATCTTCTTCAGTTCGCGGATATAGCCGTCGAGGTCGACCTTCTCCTTGACCTCGATTTCCAGACCCATGTCGAGCTCACGGGCAAGCATCAGGAAATCGGTCAGGGTGGGAATGCGCTCACCGGCAAACTCCGGTCCGAACCAGGAACCGGCGTCGAGTTTTGCGATTTCCGCCGCCGTCAGGGTGCGGGCCGGGCCCGTGCCGTCGCTGGTGCGGTCGACCGAGAGATCGTGCAGCACGATGATCTCGCCATCGCTGGTCAGAACCGTGTCGATCTCGCAGCTGCGGCCGCCCTCGGCGTGGCAGGAGCGCAATGCTGCGAAGGTGTTTTCGGGCGCGGCGATGGAGTTGCCGCGATGGCCGCAAAGGTGCAGCGGGCCGGTTTCACCGATGTGGAAGGAGAATGCCATGATTGAATGTCCTTGTTGGCGTTCGAGCATCGGACCGAAAAGTGGAATCCGGTTTTCGGCTTGTTCCGATGCTCCATAAGAAGCCCAGATCGTCATTTGTGCGTCCGGTGGGATGCGTGGCGATCTAGAGTTTTCCGAGGCCCGCAGCCATCACGTCTTCCTTCATCAGCCGTTCGGCGATGAAGAAGATGATCAGCATGGGCACCAGAAGCAGGAAGGTGACGGCAGCGGCGGTCGGCAGAACCAGGATCTCGCCGCCCAGATAGCTCCACAGGCGCACGGCCAGCGTCTGCACCTTGGGCGCACCGACCATGAAGCTTTTCTCGAACTCCTCGAACGAGGCGATGAAGTTCAAGAGGCCGCCGGCAAGAAAGCCGGGCCAGGCGAGCGGCAGCGCAATCCGCATCACCGCAACACGGGGTGCCGCGCCCAGCGTGCGGGCCGCGAGGATCAGCTCGTTGGGAATGCCCTCGAGCGTCGCCGTGAGAATGCGGATCATCAGCGGCAGCGTGCCGACGGTCTGCACCAGAATGATGCCCTGCACCGTGCCGGCAAGCCCCATGCCGAAGAAGATCTCGCCAAGGCTGACGGCCACGACGATGCCCGGCACGATCATCGGGGCCAGCACGAACACCTCGACCGCGCGCTTCAGGCGGAAGGGAAACTGCGCCAGCGCCCAGGCCGTGGGAAAGGCGAGCGTTGCGGTGAGCAGCGTCACCACGGTCGAGACGAAGAAGCTGAGCAGGGCGGAGGGCAGGATGTGCCGGTCCGACAGCACGTCGCCCCACGCCGAAAGCGAGAAGGAGCGGGGAATGATGTCGGGCGGAAACCAGCCCACTGCCGGGTCATAGAAGGCCCAGAGCGCAATCACGCCGAGCGGCAGGAACAGCGTCAGGAAAAGATAGCCGTAAAGGCCGAGGGAAACCCAGAGCTGGGTGCGTTGGGAATGTCTCATGCTGATCGCCATGGTTCAGGCTCCCGCGCGCTTTTGCGCGTCCGACTGGCTGAGCGAGCCGATGATTGCGTAGTAGGTGAGGAGCACGCCCACGGCGACGATGCTGAGCAGCGTTCCCATCGCGTAGACGAGCGGCCAGTTCCCCTTGGTGAAGCCTTCCGTGTACATGTGCACGCTGAGCGGCAGCGGATAGCTGGGGCCAAGCAGGTTCGGCACGACAAAGGAGCCGAGCGAACTGATGAAGGTCAGGAGAACGGCGGCGGTGATGCCGGGCTGCGCCAGCGGCAGCTGGATGCGCCACAGAATGGTGAGGCGGCTTGCGCCAAGGGTGCGGGCGGCGGAGAGCACATCCTTGCTGATCGCGGCCATGGAGCCGGAAATGATCAGCGTCATGAACGGGATGTTCTTCCACGACGAGGCGATGATCGCGCCAAGACCCCATTCGTCGCGCACCAGCCGCGGCAGGGTGATGCCGAGCGGGGTCAGGATGCGGCTTGCCATGCCGCCACGGTCCAGCATGACGAGCACGAGAAACGCCGCCACGATGCCGGGAACCACCAGCGGAATGCGGTAGAGCGAGCCGAAGAATTTGCGGCTCGTCTCATTGGCCTGCATCAGGGCCGAAAGCGGCAGCGCGATGAGCAGGCTGAGCGCGGTCGGCGCGATGGCGAGCCAGACGGAAAAGCGCAGGCCATCCAGATAGACCGGCGTGGTCAAAAGCGTGATCCACGGGTCGAGCGTGAAACCTGCCGCATCGGCCCCGCGCCCGGAAAAGCTGTTCACCACCACGCGTACGAGCGGCATGCCGAAGAACACGAGGAGATAGCCAACGCCCGGCAGCAGGCACAGAAGGATCGTTGTCAGGCGAACCGGCTTCATGCCATCGCCTCCACAGGCTCGAACGTCTTCAGAAGGTGAAGGGCCGGCGGCGGGGTGAGCTTGACCGGCTGGCCGGTGGCCAGAATGTCGGACTGCCCGCCCGCGGTGATGACGCGCAGTTCCTGCCCGGCGGCAGACACCCAGTAATGGGTGGATGCGCCCAGGAACATGGACTGTTCGACCACGCCATCGGCCTCGCCGCTGGCGGCGTCGATGCCGATGTCCTCGGGGCGGATCGCGATGCCTTCTGCGGCGCGTTCGGCCGGGTTTTCGATCTTGCGCACCGCGCCCCAGGGCAGGCGGCACTCGCTGCCGGAAATGTCGGCCTCGATGACGTTGGTGAGGCCGAGAAACTCGGCGGTGAAGCGGAAGCGCGGGCGGCGGTAGAGGTCGACAGGCGTGCCGCGTTCGACAATCTCGCCATCCTTCATCACCACGATCTCGTCGGCCAGCGCCATGGCTTCCGACTGGTCGTGCGTGACGTAGATCGACGTGGTGCCCAGCTTGCGCTGCATGGTGCGCAGGTCTTCGCGCAGGCTGTCGCGCAGCTTGGCGTCGAGATTGGAAAGCGGCTCGTCGAACAGGAGCACATCCGGCTCGATGACGATGGCGCGCGCCAGCGCCACACGCTGCTGCTGGCCGCCGGAAAGCTGGCGTGGCAGGCGGCGGGCATGCTGGCCAAGGCCGACCAGCTCAAGCGCGGCAGCCACGCGGGTGGCGATTTCGGGCTTTGCGACATTGCGCATTTCGAGCCCGAACGCGACGTTCTTTTCCACGCTCATATGCGGGAACAGGGCGTAGGTCTGGAAGACCATGCCGAAATTGCGGTTCTCCGGCGCAAGCGCGTCGATGCGCTTGTCGGCGAGCCAGATTTCGCCCGTGGTCGGGTCGGTGATGCCCGCGATGGAACGCAAGAGAGTGGTCTTGCCGCAGCCCGATGGGCCCAGAAGCGTGACGAAGCGGCCGGCCGGCACTTCAAGGTCGATCCCTTTCAGTGCGCGGGTGTTGTCGAACTGCTTGGTCAAGCGGCGAATGGAAAGTGTCGTGTCCATGACGATGCATCCTGACGCATGGGCGGCGCCGCGAGGCAGCGCCGCCCGAATGGTGTGCGAAGGTTAGTTGGTGGCGCGCAGCAGGTTGGCGACGATGTAGTCGCGCATGGCTGCACGAAGCGGCGCGGGCAGGCTGGGAAGCGCGCGCTCGGCGAACTCGTTGGTCGGGATCAGGCGTGCGGCCTGCTCTTCGGTGAAGCTCTTGCCCGGATCGATGTCCGTGCGTGCCGAACGCGACCCGTTGACGCCAAGCTTCTCGAGCTGGATGTCATGCTGGCTCATGAAGTCGAGGAACAGCAGGGCCGCCGCCGGATGCTCGCTGCCGACCGGCAGGAACATGCCGTCGCCGCCGCCCACCTGGCCGGATTCGATGATCTGCTGACGCACGGTCGGCGGCAGGAGGCCGCGGCCGATGAAGTCATAGGCCATGTCTTCCCATGCGGTGCCGATCGCGCCCGCGCCATTGGCGACGAGGTTCAGCGTGTCGGAGTTGCCATTGGTGATCTCGGCAACCGGGATGAGCTTCTTGTAGTAATCCCAGACCGGGTTCAGGCACGCGCCCTCGACATAGGCCTTGGCTTCGTCCTCGGTCATGGAGAAGTTGGAGAACTCGGTGCGGCAGTCATCGCCTTCCACCTTGGCGTAGGCGACGGACTGCATGAAGCCGTTGCCCGAACCGCCGCCGGCCGGCGAGGTGACGACGAACTTGCCCGGATTTGCTTCCGCCCAGGCGAGCAGAGCGTCGGCGGTCGTCGGCACGTCATCGCCCGAAACGGTGCGCGTGTCATAGATGATGCTGGTCTGGTTGCGGTGGAAAGGCACATAGGCGCCGCCGTGGTCCACGCCGCCGGAAACCCGCGCGATGTCCTGATTGAAGCCATCCGCATTCGGCAGAAGATCGGCGAGCGGCACGTTGGCCATGACATTCTCGCGCATGAGCAGGCCGGTCGTGCTGGAGCCGACGAAGTAGACGTCAGCCGGCGCGGCCACGCCAGAATTGTTGGCGGCGATGAGCTGCTGCACGGCAGCTTCGTTGTTGCCGCGAATGTAGTTCACCGTGATGCCGTATTCTTCCTCGAACGCCGGCAGAAGGCGGTCGGTGAAGAGCGGGCCGAAAGAGTTGGTGAAGTCGAAGAAAGTCAGCTTGCCTTCTTCCTTGGCCTGGGGAACGATGACGTCATAGAAATTTTCAGACGTCAGCTCGGCCAGTTCGAAGCCCGGCTGGATGTTGAATTCTTCCGACCCGATGGGCGTGACCGCATAGGCGGCGGTGCTCATGAGGGTGGCGGCGATTGCAGCAGTGAGAGCCTTCATTGGTGTCTTCTCCGCAAGGGGTTGAGGGCGCGACCTAGGTCGCGGCTTCTCCGGCACTCCGCGTGTCATTTTGCCGATGCTGCGGGGTGCCGGATTCCATCGCTGGCAGGATTGCCAGCAATCTTTCTGCCGTTGCCGGCGAGGCGGCGAAGACCGGAGCGCCATGCTCCAGACCATTCGCGCCCAGATAATCTTTCGTGACAGCGCCGGCCGTGGCGGCGATGAACAGGCCGCCCACGGCGTCCCAGGGGTTCATGTGCGGCTCGACATAGGCGTCGAGGCGACCGGCGGCGACATGGGCCAGGCACAGCGCGCCCGCGCCGAGGCGACGGAACTCCACATCGTGGTCGCTGAGCGCTGCGACGCAGTTCCGGTAAAGCTCCGGCTCGTGCCGGCCCGAAAAGCCGAGGCCGACCACCGCATCCACCATGCTGTCATTGCGCGAGCAGGCGATGGGCGTGTCGCCAAGGCGCGCGCCATGTTCTTCGTCTGCCCAGAAAAGCTCGTCCGTTACCGGATCGAACACCCAGGCGGCGATGGGCTGGCCGTCCTTCAAAAGCGCGAGCGAGACGCAGAAATAGGAAAGGCGACGGGCAAAGTTCACCGTGCCGTCGATGGGGTCGGCAAGCCAGGTGTAGCCCTTGGCCACGGCCTTGCCGCCCAGCTCCTCGCCGATGATCGCGTCTTCCGGAAACGCTTCGAGAATGGCCGCGCGCAGCATGCGCTCGACCGCGAAATCGGCTTCCGTCACCACGTCGCCCGGGCCCTTGCTGTCTGTTTTCAGATCGGGCGCGCGGAAATAGTCGAGCGCGATGCGGCCCGCCTTTTCTGCAAGCGTCTTACCAAGGGCGAGGCGGGAGGGGGCATTCAGGGTCATTCTGTCTTTCCGGCAGTCATGCGTGTGATGAGTTTGGGTTTGCAGTGGATGAGGCGGGCGCGTGGCTCGCTCTCTTCCTGTGGTTGCTGGTCTTCTGCCTGACCGCCCGAATGCCCATCGCCATGGACGTCCACATGGGCGATCAGGCGGCGCATCATTTCCTCGAGCGGCTGCTCGAAGGTGGTGAGGCGATAGGGCGGCCAGTCGGCGGCGGGCAGGTTGTCGAAGCCGATGAGCGCAATGTCGTCGGGGATCGAACGGTGGCCGCGCAGGCCATCCAGAAACCCGAGCGCCATGGCGTCGTTGGTGGCGAAGACGGCGTCGGGCTGTTCGTTGCCCGGCAGGGCGAGCAGACGCTCTGCGCAGGCGCGGCCTGCCTCGGTGGACATGGCGTCATTGTTCCAGATGGCGGCGTGCAGCCCTGCTTCGCGCGCTGCCTCGGAAAAACCTTCGGCGCGCAGCGAGGGCGCCCAGCTTCCCTGCGGACCACCCAGAACCAGAAGCCGCCTGCGGCCTTCTTCCAGAAAGAGCCCGGCTGCCATGCGCCCGCCAAGCGGATTGTCGGTGGCGACGGAAAAGCCCTTTTCATGATTGGCCGGGCGGTTAAGCGCGACCAGAAACTGGCCTTTCTCGATGATCGCGGCGGCGCGGTTTTCGCGCACGACACCGGCGGTCACGATGACGCCGCGCGCCCGCCAGCTCAGCGCCTCTTCAAGCAGCCGGTCAACTTCTGCGTCGCTCTCGGCATAAAAGAGAAGTGGTTTCAGATGCCATTCCTGAATGGCCTTCAGAAGCCGGGAGAGAACCTGCGCGCGCCAGTCGAAATTGAGGCGGGTGGTGATGACGGCGACCAGCGGGGCGTCGCCCGTGACCATGGAGCGGGCAAGCGCATTGGGCTGCCAGCCAACCTGTTCAGCCGCCTTCAGGATGCGTTCGCGGGTTTCCGGCGCAATGCGGCCATTGCCGGTGAAGGCGCGGCTGACCAGCGCCTGCGAAACATTCGCCACGCGCGCCACGTCATGGGAGGTTGCCGTGCCGGATTTGCGCCGCGACATCGCTCAGCCCTCCACCGGTGTGGAGGCGGTACTACGTATTACCAGGGCTGAAATGAAGAACGCGCTGACCATGGGGGCGGACCATCGTTTGAGTGAACGCGATCCGAATAGCCGGCTCAGATGACAGCCACGCTACGCAAGTATGTCAGTTTGCTGACAGCGCTGTGCAAAACGGGAAAGGGGGATGGAGGAGGGTTTTAAAGCCGCTGCTCGACTTCCTGTGAAGTTAATACCTCCTTGGCTCACGGGCGCCTATTTCCATGACTTTGAGGCTTGGGAGCCTCACAGTCTTAGTCGCCGTTTCAAGCACGAACAGGTGCAGTCAGCATTCATTACCCACTTGGTTGCAGGCGTTGTGAAGGTCAGTGCTATCAAGGCGCTTGCAGCAAAGCGCCTTGATTAGCGGTGACGGGCTCAAGCGGTTCGATTGCCGCGAAACCCTTCGTTTTTGAAAACTTCATGGCGTGCCGGAAATTCCGCATTGAGTCGGACGGGTCAATAGAGGAGAGGTTGAGGCGCATGAAACTGTCACGCACGAACTGAACGGAAAGAATTGGCGTCCACTCTTGGTGCCCTGTTTGCGAATTCAGCATATTCGCTGTGCAGGTGACGTAGATTTCTTCGAGGGGCAGGATATGGAACAAGTCTCCTGCTGTTTTGAGAGCGGCGCTTGCTACGTAGTCCTGATATAGCTCGTTAAACTGACCGACAGGCATCTTGGTTTCTGAAAGCCGTCCACTCGCCAATTGCTTGCGGCGCATGCTGGGGACGATGTCATCACCATGGACTTTCGGTTTGGCGTGAACGAAATTGCGATCGATGGAGAACTCGATTGCAGTGCCTACCAGAGCCGTTTCGGAAAGCGATTGCATTTCTTCAATCACTTGCCGGATGGCGGTGGCTTCCCCGGTTACTAGTCGTTTGGCGAGTGCGGTGTCATCTTCCCATTCTGCAACCGCCTTAGCGTGAGCGGTAAGAGCATCCTCATACTGCTTTCGGTCGCGGACCGCAGCCTCTTCAATCTGCGCTTCTAGTCGGGAGCGGAGTTTTGCCGAACCGCCTCTGAGCGCGTGAAAAAAACTGGGCTTGAACTTAGCCAGAGCCATTGCAGCGCGATCACTGTTATCATTTCGCTTAAACGGCTCGCTTGGGCGCGGTTGCCCGGCAATCGTATGCCAGTCGATCATGTCAGCCATATCGGTGTGGATCGACACCAGATTATCGATGTAGTTCTCCCAGTCTTCGACAGCCGATGTTGAATCGGCAATCATCTGCTCCTTTTGATTTTGTTTATGCCTGCGTTGTGCATCGCGCTCTGCCGCACGAGCCGCAGCAGCAATCGAACGCACTGTTCCCCTCCAGCCCATATCCCCCTCCAGTAAAAATGGCCTTTGAAAATTATAATTGATTATCAATGCCGATTTAAATGCTTTTTCGATGTTTTGGAGAAAATTTCTGTCTCGATTTTGTTTTGATGTTTCGAGAGATTTGCTAGGTAATATTTATGATTGGCCGCATGGATGATCGGGAATAAAAAAAGTTAGGGCCTGCGCCCCACGATGAAGGGCCGGGCGTCGCGGCCGCTCGATGCGTGATAGGCGCATTCGACGATCTCGAAACCGGCCTTTTCCAGCGTCTTCTCCAGATCGGCAGCAGACAGGAAGTCCACATGCGGGGCCTTGCCAACCATCTGCATGAGCGGCACGACGACGCGAAAGACCGGGTTCATGTCTTTGAGGCACGGCGTCTTGGTGAGGAGGAGCCCGCCCGGTTTCAGCGCATGGCGGATGTTGCCCAGCGCGCGGCCGCTGTCTTCCAGAAGATGCAGGACATTGAAGCCAAGCACGGCGTCGAAGCTTTCCGCCGGCCAGTCCGTGCTTTCAGGTGCGGCCACCTCGAATGTCACATTCCCGATGCCTTCGCTGTGGGCCTTCTCACGCGCAATCGCGATCATCTCGCTGGAAATGTCGGTCGCCAGCAGGCTTTCAACCGAAGGCGCGAGTTTGAGCGCCGTGGTGCCCGTGCCGCAACCAAACTCCAGCACCCGGTCGCCAGGCCGCAGATAATGGCGCACACGCTCCAGCGTCCGTTCATATCCACCCATGTCTGAAATGGGGTCGCTGGCGTATTTGCGTGCGATGCGATCCCAAAAACGCGCATTGTCGGCAGTGCGAAACATGATCGTCTCCTTTGGCGCGTTCCCTATCATATGCGCAAAAATTGAAAATTGCGGAACACTGCAGATCTAATATACATATTTGCATGACGAATATTGATTGGAACCGCGCCCGCGCCTTTCTCGCCACGGCGGAGACAGGCTCTCTTTCCGCTGCCGCCCGTGAGCTGGGGCTCACGCAGCCCACGCTTTCCAGACAGGTTGCGCAGCTTGAGGCGGATCTGGGCGTCACCCTGTTCGAGCGGGTTGGCAAGAAGCTGGTTCTGACGGAAACGGGCGAAAGCCTGCTGGAGCATGTGCGCGCCATGGGCGAGGCCGCGCTCGCCATGCGTGTCGCCGCCTCGGGGCGGGCGGAAGAGGTGGCCGGGCGTGTCAGCATTTCAGCGACAGACACCTATGCCGCCTATATCCTGCCCGAAATCATGGAGCGCATTCGCCGTGAAGCGCCGCAGATCACCATTGCCGTCATCTCAAGCGACAGTCTGAGCGATCTGCGGCGGCGGGAGGCGGATATCGCGATCCGCCATGTGCGGCCGCAAGAGGATGGCCTGATCGGGCGGCTCGTCTGTGAAAGCACGGCGCATTTTTATGCTTCCGAGAGCTGGGTTGCCGCACATGGTCATCCCGGTGCGGTGTCAGGCATCGCGCCGCACGCGTTCGTCGGCTACGAAGATGCGGAGCGTTTCGCCGCTTTCCTGAGGGGTGTGGGAGCCGAGATTGGCGCGGAGGATTTTCGGCTGGTCTCAAAGAACTCGGTGGTCATCTGGGAGCTGGTGCGGCGCGGGCAGGGCGTCAGCCTGATGAGCCGCGAGATCGCCGAGCGCGCCTCTGGCATCGTCGAGCTGTTCCCTGCGCTTGAGGCCGTGCGCTTTCCGGTCTGGCTCGTCACCCACCGCGAACTGCGCACCAGCAAACGCATCCGGCTTGTCTATGACATTCTGGCGCAGGAACTGGAGCGCATCACGCGCGAAGCCAGAAAATCAGCCGGTTAAACGGCTGCCGGGAACGCCTGCCGAAAACGCCTGCCGAAAACGCCTGAAAGCCGGTGGTCCCAGGGTGATTTTCGGGGAAATCAGTGCGCCGGCTGTTACTTTCCCATGGAATTCACTTGAAATTCTTATTCTATGAATAATAACATATAGATGGGTTATATTGATGGTTGTATTTTAATATAAGGTATTTCAATCCATGGTTTTTGATTTTACGGTCGGTTTTATCGTCAGCCTCATTTCGATGTTCATCCATCTTTTGGCGACGATCATCATCGCCAAGGTGGTTTATGCGCTGAAGTCGGATTTTGATGAAAAAGGGAACCTGTTTTTATCGTTCTCCCTGACGATCATGTATTTGATTCTTTCGGTCGCGCTGTTTGCATCCGTCACGGTTTGGGGGCTGCTCTTCTATTGGCTCGGCCTGGTCGATAATTTCGGCAATGGCTTCTATTCCGCGCTGGTCAGCTACACCACGCTCGGTTTCGGCGACGCCTCCCAGATGAGCGGAACCCGGCTTGTCGGTCCGATGGCGGCGGCCAGCGGCATTCTCATGTTCAGCTGGGCTGCGGCCGTGCTGATCTACGTCCTCCAGGCGCATCTGCCCTATTTCATCACCAAGAAAGACACGACGCCTTCAAAGAGCTGAGTCGATCTTCGCTTGAACTGTCTCCGCTGCAGGAAGGGCGTCGTCTTCGGTTTTTATCCCGCGCGCCTTTGCTGCCAAATGCATTGAAACGCACGGGAATCCAGAAATGTCGACACGATCGCACGCGGCGCAGACCCGGCCAAACTCCTGGCTTCGTGAGTTGACCCGCCTGAAGCCGGCGCACTGGCCCATCGGGCGCTGCCTGAGGGCCTCCCTGTCCGTGGCCCTGCCAATTCTGGCGGGGATCATGTCGGGCTCCGCCGGCTCCTTCATGGTCATGTCGCTTGGCGCTCTAGGCCTGTGTCTGGGAGAGAAGGACAGCCCCTATATCGAACGGTTCCGCGAGGTCGCGATCATCGCGCCGATCGGAGCGCTTGGCTTTTTTCTGGGCTATGTGGGGCATCTCGACTGGGCCTTTGTCGTCGCCGCAATGACCGTGGTGGCGTTCGTGGTCGGGCTCATCGGCTCTTACGGATCGGTTCTCGCTTCCGCTCTGGTTCAGGCGCTGCTCATGGGCTGTATCGCTATCGCGCTTCCCGCGATTGCGCCTTTCTGGAAGCCGGCTGCCTATTTCCTCGCGGGCTGCGGCTTCTACGCCGTTCTGCTCGGCGTGGAGGCGCTTTTCTTCCGCAAGCGTCCCTTCATCGTTCTGGTCGCCAACCTGCTTGAAGGGCTTTCGAGGCTTGCGCTGGCGCGTTCCAAAAATGCAGAAGCCGCCGAAGAGGAAACCATTCGCCGGACGATCACGGACAAGATGTCCACGGGCTTCGCCAGCCTGCTTTCCGGCCGCTATCATCAGCATGGGCGGCCTTCAGCGCATCTCGATTGGGAGTCGTCCGTTCTTCAGGGGCTCAGCCGCATTTTCACCGCGACGCTGGCGTCGAACAAGCCGGATAACCTTGAGCAGGCTGCGCATGAACTCAAGCGTCTCGCAGCGCTGGTGCGCGATGAAAAACCTGCACCGGCCGCCGATGGCGCATTCGCCGATACGCTGCTAAGCCGTTCGGTAGAGCACTTCACCGCGATGTACTGGAGCGCAGGCTCTTCAGAAAAAATCGCGCCGCCACACGTGGCTTCGGGCGCGGTTTCCGTGTCGAAGCGCGTCGGGTTCGCGGAGGCTTTGAAGTTCGATCACGAGGCCATCAGGTCCGCTGCCGTTCTGGCGCTGTGCGTCTGCATCGCGTTCGCCACCCGCTGGGTGAACGATGGCAATCACTGGTACTGGACGCCCCTCACGGTCATCATCGTTCTGAGGCCCGATCTGGGTTCCATCTTCGTCCGGTCCGTCCACCGTGTCATCGGCACGGTTCTGGGCGTTCTGGTCGGGGTTGCTGCCTTTGCCCTGTTCCCGAAAGGCATCGCGCTGGTCTGCGTTCTGGCGGTTCTTGCAGGCATTCTTCCGTGGGCGGCCCAGCGCGCCTACTGGATGGCGACATTTGTGGCCACGCCGATGGTGCTGATCCTTATCGACATCACGTCGCCGGGCGCAGGCACAACCGATTACGGTCTGCAGCGGCTGGTAGACACGCTGATTGGCGGAGCGATCATTCTTGTGTTCGGCTACTTCATCTGGCCGCGCACGCATTCGCATGAGCTGGAGCGCAGCTTCCAGAGCGCGCGGGAAAAGATCGCCGCCTATCTTCTCGCCCTGAAGCCCGTGAGTGCTTCGCAGCCCGATCCCCAGATCGGCGCAAAAAAGCGGCAGGCCTATGTGGCGCTTGCAGCGATGCGCAAGAAGATCAATGCAGCCATGCTCGAACCCGCCCCGGCGGGCCCCGAGGCCGCTGCATGGTACCCGCTCGTAACGGGTGCGGAGCGCGTCTGCGACGGTATCGGCGCATGGTCAGCCAGATATACGGTGGCCGAGAATCAGGAAGCCATTGTCGATGCGCTCGCAGCCAGAATCGCCGGAAACAAACCGGACGGCTGCGCCGGCATCGTGAAGGATGAAGTGAATGGCGACCCGTTCATGGCCTTCGCTTCGAACATCTGCGCGGCCTTCGACCAGATCGATGGCTTCATGGAGAAGAAAGACGTGGGTGCGAAGGGACAGGCAGCCCCCGCAGCCGCGTAACGCCCGCACAGGGCGCCTCTGAGAGCCGGTCAGGGGAGTGGCGCGACTTTGTTCGCACGCTCCCCTGATTGCGCGCTGTAGGGCGGTAAGAGCGCCTTGTTTCCAGTCTCAAAAGACAGGCCGTGCTTTCGCGATGCGAAGCGGGGTGTTTTGTGCGGATTGGGGAGGGGGCAACCGAACAGACGGACTGTCCAGCGCAATGCTGCGCGGCACTTAGTCATCCATCGATTTTTCAAGGAAATGGCGCGCCGTACCGGGCGAAGATGATAACTATGTCTACGCTATAGCCCTCCTTTAGATTGGTTCGAATCCCGCGCTTCGCCGCTGTGTCTCGACGGTGACCATCACAGCGCAGAGGAACGCACTTTGTGGGCACGTCCGGCTACCCGCCCCGATACGCTGCCTTTCTCAAACCGTCATCACCCAGGTTCCGCCGTAGCTCTCTAGCCCACAGCGCCTGTGACAACCTCGTTAGTTCGTACGTGCGACGCCACACTCCGCTATGAAACGTGATGGCCGGTCTCTGTAGTCCATTTGGTGAGAGGCAATAAGCAGCAGCTTCTTAGCCCGCGAGATTCCGACGTACATCAGGCGCCGCGCCTCATCGAATTCGCTCTGCGTCCTGGCGCTGAAATGCGGGACGCTTCCTTCATTCATGCAAACTAAGGCTGCCGCGTCAAACTCACGCCCCTTGGAATTGTGCAAGGAGATGAGTTTTATGGCTCGATCCGGATTAGCGAATAAACCCAGATCGGCAATCTCAAGGTTTGCGACATCGACATTGCGTCTAACCATGTCTGCTTCCATCTCATTTACCGACTGACGCAACAGCCACTTGTCGGCCTCCGGCAGCCAGCCATCGCGCGCGAGAATCTCGGCGCTCTCGGCCGAGCAAGCCCTTAACCACGCAAGCCCGCCAGGCTTCCAGTCTGCAATCTTCTTGGCTTCATAGACCAGCGACAGCGCCGTCCGCCGTCCCTCGTACGAGAAGACATCGAAACGCGTGATCCCGAGCACCTCTTGCAAGATGCCGAAGATCGCCTTCTCCACGCCAGGTAGACCGAGAAGGTGTTCCTGCTCGACACAAGCACCAAGTTGTTCAGCCATGGCTGCAAATGTTCGCTTGCGCTGATACGGCCGCGCACCTGGTCCAAAGACCGGCACGCCAAGGGCGCGGAGGTGTCGCGCGATAGGGACAAGGTGCGTCCACCAGGGCGCAAGAATTGCGCATTTGCCAAGCGGAATATTTTGGGCCTCAACCCAGGGCAGAAAATAGTCGGTGATGGCGACTTTGGGATCGTTCACATGCACGTAGATCGGCGCTTCGGTGAATGCCGCTGCCTTACCAACGCTCGTCATCCTTGGCGTTCGCGCGATCAACGTCTCGGCAACATCGACGATCCTCGGACCTGAGCGGAAATTCCCCGAGAGGGCGTAGTCGAGCGAGGCTTCGATGTGAGTGGCGAAATCCTGCGCCAATGCAGGCCTAGCCCCCGCAAAGCCATAGATCGATTGATTTTCATCTCCCACAAGAAAGAAACCGCTCTGCTTGTGCGTGAAGATCGCCTTAAAAATCTCGATCTGTACGGCCGTTGTGTCCTGGAATTCGTCGACCAGAAACCACTTGAACTTGGATGCCACGCCGGTCGCGACGAACGGGTGTTGCTGAAGAATCTGATAAGAGTAGTAAAGGATCATCGAGAAATCGATGAAGCCTCCCGCTAGCATGAACTGCCAGAGCCGCTTGGCAAGTGGGGCCGTTACGATGCCACGCTCAATGCCCGGACCGTACGGCTCACCATCCAATCCCATGGATATTGAGGCATAGGGCTCTGTTGCAAAAATCGTGAAGCTTGAGCATGCTTGGCGGAG
>NZ_JAMQML010000039.1:0-4159 GCF_030068685.1 Nitratireductor sp. GZWM139
GATTTGCTGCGTCAAATCAATGCTATCAACGGGTTTTGACCCTAACGATTAATGCAACGGACCCGCGAAAAGTTTACAATAGAAACAAATTTTCTATACAGACATTCATTCTCTATATTTTAATGGATTATAAATAGATCTTCATCAAGCTTCTCTGTTGCATCTAGCGACGCGCGGGAATGAATGGTGGTTGAGCCAACCAACGATATTCAGAGCCTTCAGACATCGTATTCGCTTATGCGGAAGGCGCTGGATCTCCTGCCGGACGGCGTTCTGATCATCGGCCGCAACCGCGAAGTTCTGTACTTCAACGAAGCCTTTGAGCGTCTTTGGCGAATTCCGCGAGGCGTCGTGGAAGCTGGTGATCGGGCGATGCTCGCGCATGTGCTGGATCAGCTCGACGATCCTCAATCGTTTCTGGAGCTCGTCGAACGTCTCTATCATCGTCCGGATTCGTCTGAGGACGAGTGGACGTTCAATGATGGCCGCGTCTTCAACCGCCGCAGCGTGTCACTGGATGCCGGCGACGGCGGGTATAGCCGCATCTGGATTTTCAGCGATGTGACGGAAGCCTGGAGCGCGCGAATCGACTCGCTCACCGGTCTGCTCAACCGGCGTGCCTATGCCAGCGAGTTGCCGAAATTCATGTCGTCGCCTGCGGAAGGGGCCGTCAAGTCTTTCGCCTTGGTCGATGTCGATCGGTTCAAGGCCTACAATGACCGCTACGGTCATGCGGCGGGAGACCAGGTTCTGGAGCGAATTGGCGAGATTTTGAGCGAGGCCTGCGACCGAAACTCGGCCGATACGTATCGCATTGGCGGTGAGGAGTTCGCGATCACATCCCTGCATCGGGATCAGGCTGCTGCAATCGTGTTTCACCGGGCAATTATCGATCGCGTCAAGGAAGCTGCAATTGAGCATGGCGGAAACCGGCCGCACGGGGTCGCCACCGTGTCTATGGGGCTTGGACTGTTCGCGGGGTGTGGCAATGCCATGACGATTTTTGCGACCGTTGATCGGGCGCTTTATCGGGCGAAGAAGCTGGGCCGGAACACGGTGATCTTGGCGGAGATCGGAAGGGGAGGTCACTCCTCTTCGAATACGACAGATGAGCGTTCCGGTTGATGCAGTGAGTTTCATTATACGGCCGGCAGTGTCGAAGGCGGGTGTACAGGTTTGAGGTGAGTGGAGTGTGGCATGATTGCATCTGGCAGACCATCTGCTCGGTTGAGGCGAGACGATCGCTTGTTCGACACCCTTACGCGGTCGGTGCCTGGCTTCGTCTGGACGTCGGATGCCGATGGCCGCATTGATTTCGTCAATTGTGCTTGGTGTGAATATACCGGGCTTTCAAGCGACGTGTCCCTGGGGGCGGGGTGGATGCAGGCGGTGCATCCGGACGACTTGAACGTGATCGAAGCGCTCTGGCCATTGCGAGCCAATGGCCAGAATCCTGCCTATGAGGCTCAGATCCGTTTCCGTCGCCGCGACGGACGGTATCTGTGGCATCTTGTGAGGGCAAATCCGGTCGCAGACGGCGAGGGCCGCTGGATTGGCTACTCGGGCGACATTCACAATCTCATTGCTATCCAGACAAGAGATCGGGTGCAGGCCGACATTCTCCAGAAAGTGGTTGCCGGTGAGGACGTACAGACGCTTCTCGCCGCGCTTTGTGCATTGGGCGAGGAACAGCTGCCTGGAAGCCGTTGCACTGTCCTGCTGCTGAGCGAGGATGAAACCGAGTTCACGGGCGGCGCGGCTCCTTTCCTACCGCGCGAGCTTCAGGCGATGATCTCCGGGACGAAGGTCGGGACTGGAGTTGGTTCGTGCGGTACAGCTGCCTTTGAAAAGCGAGACGTGGTCTCGGCGAGGATCGCGACGGATCCGTTGTGGGAGGGTTGGCGCGAGGCATTTGCCGCGCTTGGCGTCAAAGCGTGCTGGTCGCAGCCTGTCTACGGTACGGATGGCCGGGTGCTTGCGACATATGGCTTCTACTTTTACGAAGAGCGTGCGCCTACGGTCGATGAACTGGAGAGCCTCGACATTCTTCGTCAGCTGGCCGCTGTTGCGATCGATAAGGCGCGGACCACGCAGGCTCTGCGCGAGAGCGAAGAGCACTATCGTCATACGGTCGAGCACAATCCTCAAATCCCATGGACGGCCGATCCGCAAGGCAGGATCTTGAGCGTTTCTTCAAGGTGGCGCGAAGCAACCGGCCAGCCGGTGGACAGTGCAATCGGTACGGGGTGGTTCCAGGCGCTTCACCCGAATGATGTGGACCGTGTGCATCGCTATTGGGCTGAATGCCTGCGGACAGGAGATCCTGCAGACCTCAAATATCGCATCCGGCTGAACGATGGCGGCTATCGCTGGGTCCGAGCGCGTGCGACGCCGCGGCGGGACGCGAATGGCCAGATTGTGAAATGGTACGGCGCCGTCGAAGACATTCACGACCTGGAACTGGCACATGAGCGTTTGCGCCAGCAGGCCGATATCGACGATCTGACCCGGCTGCCAAACCGTCGGTCATTCGAGGATCGGCTGCGGGGGGCGATTGCAGAAACGAAAGACGGAGCCTCGGTTGACCTCCTGCTGATAGATTTGAGCGGGTTCCGGCAGTTGAATGATCGCTTTGGCCATGAGGTCGGCGATGCGGTGCTGCGCTTGTTCGCCGGGTTCTTGCGGGCCTGTTCGACTGAGGCCGACATCATCGGGCGCATTGCCGGCGACCAGTTCGCCCTGGTGCTTCGTGATCGGGGTGGTGAGGCCACACCGCAGCGCTATGCCGGTCAGCTTGCCAGGGAGCTCGAGCGCCGACTGGCCCGGAGCGCGAAAACCCGCAATCTCGGGGTCAGAATTGGCTGTGCGCGGTCGACGGAGGATGACAAGAGCGACGACTTGACCCGCCGTGCAAAGATTGCGCTTTACGCCGCAAAAGGTGACAGCGGCCACAGCGTCAGATTGTTCAGTCCGGCGCTTCAACAGGCAATAGATCAACGAGCGGAGCAAATTGAGCTTGCCAGGCAGGCTCTCAAATACCGTTTGCTGGTGCCGTATTACCAACCTATGATTGATCTGACTTCCGGCAAGGTGGCGGGGGCAGAGGCGTTGCTGCGGATCCGACATCCCGTTGAGGGGATACTCTCGCCCACATCCGTTTGGGCGGCCCTTGATGCCCCCAAGATCGGCAAGGCGATCACCGATCAGATCCTGTCGCTTGTGCTAGCGAACTTGGCGGAATGGGGACCTTGGCCTGCGCAGCTGGGCAGCATTTCTGTCAATCTCTCCACCGAGACGCTGATGCAGGATGGTCTGGCGCGCTCGCTCTTGCAAAAGCTCGACCGCAAGGCGTTGGAGCCGCATCAGCTTACTGTCGAGATCACCGAGCGTGTGCTGGTCGATGAGCTGGCTCCCGGAACCCGGCAATGCCTGGAGCAATTGCAGCGACATGGCGTGCGGGTTTCGCTGGATGATTTTGGCACCGGCTTTGCGTCACTCACCCACCTGCAGCGTCTTCCGGTCAACGAGATCAAGATCGACAAGTCCTTCGTCAACGATCTTGGCAAGGACAGCTCTGGGACGGCGATTGTGAAATCGATGATCCATCTGGGGCGCAACATGGGGGTGGACGTGGTCGCTGAAGGTGTGGAGACCGCAGAACAGGCGGCGCTTTTGAAAGAGTGGGGGTGCCGCTTCGCTCAGGGCTATCACTTCCACAGGCCATTGTCTGCAAGCGAGTTTGGACCGATCTGGCGTACTGTCATACTGGGCGCTCCGAAAGCGGCGATGTCACGTTAATGCGGAGCGACAATCAACGTGAGAGTTCAGCGTCAATCAGGATGAGAATGCCGACGGGTTGGAACGCAGGGAGGGCGTATGTTGATTTTCGTTGAGAAGTGACCCGGGATTGGGGGATTTTTCCACTAAGAACTGACCCATGTTTGAACGCTAGCCTGCTCATTTTGAGCAGGAGTTTCAGGAGGGCATTGCCAAGTTATTTGACGTTGATTGCAAGAGTGGTGATTTCTCGCAATCAGGCCGCCATCTCGGCGGCATAACCGTCCCACAGGCCGAAGGCATCGGCTCTGGCATGACGGTAGGAGATGGTGGAAAGTCGATAGCGGCGGGGGCGGAAGATGATGCTGATCTGGTCGTGGGC
>NZ_JAMQML010000032.1:0-7786 GCF_030068685.1 Nitratireductor sp. GZWM139
GAAAGCCCTTCAGGCGCGACATTGTTGGTGGAGTTCTCATAATGACCGCCTATCCCCACGCAAAGCCGTGATCAACTTGGCAATCCCCCTGATTGCGAGAAATCACCACTCTTGCAATCAACGTCAAATAACTTGGCAATGCCGCATTTCCTCGATCATACGGAGGCTCAGCAGGAACCAATGGCGTTTGTAGCTGGCAGATGCGGTCTTCATAGCCGTCAGCCCATCTCACAAACTCCTGCCTCGTCGTTAACGTGACAAGCCCCACTAGGGNGCATTTCCTCGATCATACGGAGGCTCAGCAGGAACCAATGGCGTTTGTAGCTGGCAGATGCGGTCTTCATAGCCGTCAGCCCATCTCACAAACTCCTGCCTCGTCGTTAACGTGACAAGCCCCACTAGGGCGTTGAGGCGACTCACTTTGCTGAGTCGGGTTCGGAATTGGCGGGTGTCTGCGGTTTTACGACGAGTCGGGGCCTATTGCTGGCACCGATGCCCCCTGCCCCGTCAAAACTGCCGGGATAAGATTCTGACCCGTGGCCGCGGAAACCATCAGCTAAGTAACGGAAAGTACGGGGGAATCGGTCTGAAATCGACACCCGTCGCCGTTTCTCCCCGACTCGCATTAAGGTACCATTGACCAAAAACCGCTTGCGCCTAATCCGGAATCGCACATAGTAATAACGCTTTCCCGTGCGTTGTCTTGGAAAAAGCGTTATTTCAAGAAAAGTGAGAATTCGGTGGTTCCGGTCATAGAGCAAGACGAGTTGGACTTCGACGAAGAGATCATCCTGCAGGGTGAGTTGATCTCTGACCGGTTGAATATGCTCCGTTTGGAGCAGTACCCGCCAGACGCGCAAAAGGGGCTGAGATTGTTCTCGCTTGCCGAGGTGGCGGATTTCATAGGTGTAACACAAAACCACATCAAGAAACTCCACCTCGATGGAAAGGGCCCCGTTCCCACGGTGTCTTCCTCGGGCAGGCGCTCGTATACGGCAGAGCAAATGCTTGAGCTTCGGCAGTATCTCGACAAACACGGTCGCAGCGACGTGAAGAATTACGTGCCGCGGCGCCGAGACGGCGAGCACCTGCAAGTGATTTCAGTTGTCAACTTCAAGGGCGGTTCGGGAAAGACAACAACCACAGCTCATCTCGCGCAGTATCTTGCTCTCACGGGACACCGCGTACTGGCCATTGACCTTGACCCGCAAGCGTCGCTGACCGCACTTCACGGCGTTCAACCCGAGCTCGACAAGAATCCTTCGTTGTTCGAAGCGCTGCGATATGACGATCAGCGAGGCTCGATCAAGGATATAATCCAAGCCACAAACTTCCCGGGATTGGATATTGTTCCTGCGAATTTGGAGCTCCAGGAGTACGAGTACGAAACCCCACTCGCAGCGGCCAACTCCCATGAAGGCCGCCTCTTCTTTACGCGCATTTCAAAAGCGCTGAAGGAGGTCGACGACCAATACGACGTGGTCGTGATCGACTGCCCACCACAGCTCGGCTACTTGACACTTACTGCTCTGACCGCCTCCACCGCCGTACTCATCACCGTACATCCCCAGATGCTGGACATCATGAGTATGAGTCAGTTCCTGCTGATGCTCGGCGGGATCCTGCAATCCATCAAAGGTGCCGGAGCTCAGGTCAAGCTCGACTGGTTCCGTTTTCTTGCGACGCGATATGAGGCGACGGATGGACCGCAGGCGCAAATGGTTGGATTTATGCAGGCCATGTTCTGCAAGAGAATGCTGAATAATCAAATGGTGAAGTCGACCGCCATATCCGACGCCGGTATTACGAAACAGACGGTCTACGAAGTCGAGCGCGCTCAGTTCGTGCGGGCGACCTATGACCGGGCGGTTGAGTCCCTGAATGCAGTGAATAGCGAAATCACAGCTCTCGTTCACAAGGCCTGGGGTCGAAAATGACCGGATTTTTGACAGCCGTGCAAATCGCCAAAAAACAAAGGAAGTTCAACAAGATATCTTTGATTTCGGGTATGACGAATGGCTAGGAAGCATCTTCTCGCAAACATTGGCGCGCAGCCAACCAAGTCAGCGGAATCCGCTGAAAAGGGTGGGTCACGCGTCGAATACGCGCGTCGCGGCGCATCGCGTTCAATGATGCAATCACTCGATGATCTAGCAGAGAACTCGATGCGTGTGCTTGAGGGCGATGTGGTCGTCGCTCTGGACCCGGATACGTTGGACCCCTCCCCTTATCAGGACCGAATTGGCGAGGACTTGGCCAGGGACCAGGAACTCCTTGAAGCGATCAAGGAAGCGGGTCAACATCAGCCTGTGCTCGTTCGACCGAATCCCAGCGACAGAAACCGTCATATCATCGTGTTCGGACATCGTAGAGTGCGCGTCGCCAAAAAGCTTGGCCAGAAGGTCAGGGCGGTCATAAAGCCTCTCGAAGAGATCGCGTACGTGGTCGCGCAGGGCCAGGAGAATTCGGCCAGAGACGATCTGAGCTTTATTGAGAAATCACTCTACGCAAGACGTTTACAAGAGTCCGGCATCGACAAAGGCACGATCAAGAGCGCGCTCACCGTTGATGACACCTTGCTGTCTAGAATGCTGTCGGTGGCTGAAACGGTCCCTCCTCCCATTTTGGATGCTCTTGGCGCTGCCAAGGGCATTGGGCGTGATCGTTGGGAAGACCTCAAAAAGACAGTACAAGCCCCTTCGAAATCCGCTCAAGCTCTGGAACTGGTTCAATCGGACGCCTTCACCGAACTCGACGAAGGCGGTCGGTTTGGCTTCCTGCTTGAAAAGCTGAAGGTCTCCGGCTCGAGGAAGCCGAAAAAACAGTCACCCGCGGAAAAGGCTTGGAGTCTGTCCGACGATGCCGTGAAGATTTCGACTAAGGACAGTGGAAAGGCATTCACTTTGGCCTTGAAGGCCAAGGACGCATCGCAGTTTGGTGCCTATCTCTCGAGGAGACTAGAGCGCCTTTATCAGGAGTTTCAGGAAAACAGAGAGGAGGGCGGCGACTGAAACAGCGGCCGAAGCTCTCGGCCAGAACGAAATTTGGCAAAGAAAAAGGCCACCGAAATCGCTTCCGGAAGCCCCTTCTTAGTATAATCAGCTAAAGAATCGCACTTCCGAGAATCTCAGTCAAGGCTCTTTTGAGCCGTGAGCGCCATTTCGGCGAGCATTTTTCTATTGCCTATCGATAGGTGAAAGAAAATGCAGACTTATATCCCAACGACGCCCTTTGGGCGGCGTACAATGTCGCTTGCCATGATGGCAAGCCAGGCCAGAGCGAAGGCGGCACCAGAAGGCGCACAGGTTCAGAAATGGAAAGTGTTCTATTCCATTCGGGAAGCACGTGACCTGATCGGCGCTACGGACCGCTCACTTGCCATTCTCAATGCTCTCCTTTCTTTCCATCCAGAAACGGAGCTCTCGGGCGACGGTGAGCTCATTGTATGGCCGTCGAACGAGCAATTGATGGCACGCGCAAATGGCATGCCTGCGACCACACTGAGACGCCACCTGGCTGTCCTGGTTGAGTGCGGACTGATCATCCGTCGGGACAGTCCGAACGGCAAGCGCTTCGCCCGTAAAGGTCGTGGAGGGCAGGTTGAACAGGCATACGGGTTTGATCTGTCCCCGATCGTTTACCGGGCGGAGGAGTTCCGTGAACTCGCTGAAGCGGTACAGTGTGAGAAGAAGGCCTTGAAGATTGCCAGGGAACGCCTCACACTTCTTCGACGTGACGTCGTAAAGCTCATCGAGACGGGGATTGAAGAGAGTGTCCCTGGAAATTGGGGGCGTGTACAGCAGAGCTATCAGGCCATTATCGGCAGGTTGCCGCGTTCGGCCCCAAGACAACTTATCGAGGATGTCTGCAGCGACCTTCATGATCTGCACACGGAAGTCCTCGACGTATTGGAATCATTCACAAAAACACAGAATCTGGACGCCAATGAGTCCCATTCTGGATGCCACATACAGAATTCAAACCCAGACTCTAATCTTGAATCTGAAAATAGCTCTAGAAAAGAAGATGGCGAGGGTAGCGACGTCGCGGAAAGCGACAACCTGCACAGCCTGCCAAAGCGGGAATTGCCATTGGGCATCGTGCTTGATGCCTGCCCCAGCCTGAAGGATTTGGGGCAGGGAGGCAAAATACGCCACTGGCGAGACTTTCTGGCGGCCGTGGAGGTGGCCCGGCCAATGCTGGGTGTTAGCCCAAGCGCATGGCGGGAAGCCCGCGAAGCCATGGGAGAGACGCAGGCCGCGATTACATTGGCGGCGATCCTGCAGCGCTCCGATCAGATCAACAGCGCCGGCGGCTACTTGCGCAGCCTGACAGACAAGGCGCGAGAGGGCCTGTTCTCGACGTGGCCAATGGTGATGGCGCTGTTAAGGGCGAAGCTGGATGCCCGCAAGGCGACGGCAAAGACCAACTACGAACCGCTATCTGGCGGCAATGATCAGCAAACGGGCTACGCTGTCTCGGATGCCCTGCTGAGGTCGCTACAAAAGCCGAGATGGTGATGTTGGAGCCCGTTGGAGCTGGCTAATCGCCGTCGGTATCAATCAGCCCGTCGAAGGTATCGAGGAGCGCGTCAACAATGACCTGGCCGAGGGTATTAGCAGCGTCGTTTATTTGCCTGTCGTGTCCAGTGCGCGCAGCGGTCGCGAGCGCCGAACCCTGTTCCGTCAGGATCGCATTGGCGCGTTCGATAGCCCATTGGGCGAATTCTTCCCGGTTGTTGATCGTAATGGATTCCACAGATGTTCACTCTCAGGTTTAGGGGGTGTCTGGCATTTTCTGGCTATGCTCGAGCGGCGCGATTGGTCCCGCATAGCGTATTCCAGCCATTCCGCGCTCGTGGGCTCGTGAAGAAGCTCGAGCTGTCGGCGATCTCTTGCGGGGGAGCTCTGGAAGGAAGAAGCATGCTCGCCTTCAGAGTGCTCAGTGGATTCTCGGACAGAAGTCCCGGAGACCGGTCAGGTGCTCATGCCCCTGATGGACAGGCGAATTGTCGTCAAAAGTATTATGATATGGACGCACACATGCCCTGCTGTCGACGGGAGGGACGATTGAGAACGGTTTTTCAGGCGGATGTCATCCATGGCATGACGGTTTCTGGATCCTCCAATATTCCGGCTCGTCTGGCAAAACCTTCGACCGCGTTGCGCGCGACACTGGCCGGTTTATGCCCATCATGCGCTTCATAACAGGCTGTCAATGCTGTCTCGTGGATCAGATCTCTGTGTCTTACCGGCCAGCGTTCGAGAAAATCGATCGCGTCGGTAATGCAGGCGATTTCCTGGACGAGAAACGTACCCGTTTTGACAAAGATCGGGTCATCAAACATGCTGACGTCCATCTCCTCCTCCGCTGATCCAAACGATTTGATCGTATGAAACTGCAACCGCCTGCAGATGCGGTGGCAGCGCTTCATCTGGTGTCGGAAGTTGCGCGCTTCAACCCCTGGACAGTGCCCCGTTGGTGCATTTGTCGATCCAGGGGTTGAACTCCGGACGGCGCGGTAATACCTTGTGTAATACAGGTATTACTATGGAGCGAAGATGAGCATCACCGTTACAGCAAAGGGGCAGGTGACCATACCGAAGCCGGTCCGCGACCTGCTGGGCATCGTTCCCGGAAGCAAGGTTGAATTCCGCCGGGCTGCCGATGGACGTGTGGTGCTGGCACCCATTGAAACGAAACAGCCAGTGAGCCGCTTTGCGAAGTTGCGCGGCCATGCCGGTGAGGGCCTAAACACCGACGCGATCATGGCGCTGACGCGCGGTGAAGCGTGACGCTCATCGATACCAACGTTCTGCTTGACCTGGTCACTGACGATCCGAACTGGGCGGATTGGTCAATAGCCCAACTTGAGGCGGCAAGCCTCAACGGGCCATTGTTGATCAACGATGTTGTCTACGCTGAGCTTTCGGTTCGTTACGATCGCGTCGAGAGCCTTGAGACGTTTCTCGATGCGGCCGGCCTCACGATAGCTCCAATGCCGCGAGCTGCACTGTTCCTGGCTGGAAAAGTGTTTAAGCAGTATCGCAGGTCGGGTGGATCACGGACCGGTGTTCTGCCCGACTTCTTCATCGGCGCCCATGCAGCCGTCAGTGAACTGCCGCTGCTCACCCGCGATGTCGGCCGGTACCGCACATATTTTCCTTCGCTGAAAGTAATCGCGCCGAACCTCTGAGCCGGTGGCATCCAGAAGTGGCGCAATCGGCATGCAGCGGGGCGGGAGAGGGGACTTTCGCCTTCCTGCTACAGCCCCGAGGCCTTTGTTAGATTGACGCGAAACCGATCACGACGACGCTGGTATTTGCGGGTCATTTCCGCCGAAGCGTGTCCCAGCTGCTTCTGGACGTAGCGTTCATCGACTTCGGCCGAGGACGCCAGGCCGGCACGGAGCGAGTGACCGGCGAATTTTTGTTCGCGCTCGCCTTCGGAGAGATCGCCGCGTACGCCTGCTGCCAAGGCAGTGCGCTTGACCAGCCGCGCCACTTCCTGGGCGTTGAGCCGCTCGGTTCCGACCTGCCTGCCCTTTCCGGTGACACGGCGGAACAGGGGACCGTGGCCAATGCGGGCCAGATTGAGCCAGGTCTCAAGGGCGAACACGGGACAGGTGGCGTCTGACGATCCGCGACCGACTTCGACTTCGCGCCAGCCCGTCTTGCCGCGTAGCGAGATCAGCAGGCCCTTGTCAAGAATTTCGATCCAGCCACGACCATCCTCGGTCTGATCGCGGCCGACATCCAGACCGACGATTTCCGATCGCCGCAGCGCGCCGGCGAACCCGATCAGCAACATGGCGCGGTCTCGAAGGCCGCGCAGCGTTCCGCGTTCAAGCGTCTCCAGCATTGCCAGCAGATCTTCTGGGAGAATGGCTTCCTTTTGTCGGGGAGGGGCGCCATGCGTGTTGCGGATGCCGGCCATGACAGTCGTGATATGGCGGTCTTTTCTGTCGAGCGATTGTCCGCGCTGCGCAAAATTCCAGCTTAGCGATGAAAGCCGGCGTTCCACGGTCGACACGGATCTTTTGCCAGTCGACGCCAGTGCGGTGATGTACAGTCCAACCGTCTGTGCGTCGGGCGGAAGGACTGCAAATCCCTGCCGCCGACACCAACTTGAAAAGTCACGCCAGTCCGAGGCATAGGCGCGGCGCGTGTTTGCGGAACTGGCGGCTTCGACATAGCCGCGCGCCCTGTCGGCCAGATCTTCGAGAGGCCCGGCTGAGAGGTTCTGCGCGCGTGCAGGATCGAGGGGAGCTGGAGGTCCTTCCGCAGAAGACGGCCGTGCACCCATCTCAATCACCAGGTCGACAATATCCGGCAGGTCAACCGGCTCGCCTGATGGTTCGGGGGGCGCATCGGGCGTGGACTTGGGCATATGGAGATGCTTTCTGTGATCGAGCGGAGCGTCCTCAGACACGCTTTTCGCCATTCTGCGCGACGAGAGAGGCCATTTTGACAGTGTCACACAAAATGAATGATAATGCAATCTTATCATTCGTTTCCACCTAAAGACAAGCGCGGCGTTTATAAGTCCATTTCAATGAGGAAAGCGCCGGTATGGTTCGTCGTGTTGGTGGTGATTCTGCGACCGAAGTCCCTTCTTCCACACCACAGCGCGCTTTCAGGCGTCGCTTTGGCCGTGCAGGTGGCGACGGTGCCGACTTTGGCTCCGGCATGTCGTCCACGATGTACAAAACCTTGCCTGCAAAGACGTTGGGGACGTGGCACGGTTCTGTTGCAAACTTTCCGCTTACGGGCGGCGTGGCATAGGT
>NZ_JAMQML010000040.1:0-4077 GCF_030068685.1 Nitratireductor sp. GZWM139
TGATGCCAACGAAGCGGAACGGATCAGCGCCTACTGCCTCGCGGCGTAGCAGAACCGCTCTTTCATTGGCTTTGAGCTGTCGCTGAACGGACCTCCTCCCTGAACTGGGGGGGGACGTTCACCGCTGATCTGCGCACCCAAAAATCTCAGCACAGCCAGCATTGAGACCGTAGTAGCGGTCTCGATGACCGCTGCTTGCTGCCGTTGTTCAAGGAAGCTTCATGATTACAACCAGACGCCAATCGGGGAAAACGCTTTCTCGACCAGATTCCGACGCACCGATGATGGACGAAGTGGATACCCCATCGGCCGCAACGAGCCTTCTGGAAGAGCTGATTTCCGACTTCGAGCGCATCGTCGCGGATACGATTGCGCAGGTCGAGGCATGTCCAGCAAAGCACGACCCGACTTTCGAGGGCTATCAGGAACTGCTTGCCGCAGTCCGCTCGGCAACGAGTCTCGAAGGAGCGCTCCTCAAAAGAGCTATAGCTCTCGTTGTCGGAAAGAACCCCAAACTCAGCCTGATTCATCTTGAGCGCCCCCTGCCAGTGCATCAAGCCGCGAAGGTTCTGTTCCTTCGCAACGACTGGGCGAGGGCATCGATGATTAGGCGCGATGCGGAGGCCGTCGCGCGCGACCATTATCGACCTGACCTGCTGGTGGTTGATCGTGCGCAGCAGCATGCACTGTTCCTCGATATCAAGCGAACCGTCTCCTCCTACAGCCCAAGCGCTATCGTCACCCTGCGCAGCAGGATGATGGCAAGCGCACTGGCCGTCCGTGAAGTGCTGGAGCGCGAATACGATGTTCCATCCGTGTCACGCGCAAGCATTGCCATCATCGATGCGGCGGGGGACACCCGTAGTGAGGCCGAAGGCATATTTGGCCTCAGCGATCTTGACTGGCTCCTGCGTATCGATGGTGCGGGTCGTGCGATCACGCACCTTCGTGAGCTCTATGGCGCGAAGGNTTTGGCCTCAGCGATCTTGACTGGCTCCTGCGTATCGATGGTGCGGGTCGTGCGATCACGCACCTTCGTGAGCTCTATGGCGCGAAGGTGCGCGCCATCCTGCAGGAGCATTGTGAGGTGATCGTAGAGCCGCAACGCGAAGGGCGAACGGGCGAGAAATCGCAGAGTCGGATTGAGAAAAAAACGAAGTCGACGCTTGGGAACGAGGAGCAGGATGAAAAACTCAACCCGCAGGCGGTCGGGCAGGTCGGAGATCAGGAGAGAATATTCGACGACATAGGCGGAAACTCGGATGAGTCTACGGGTGCTCATGCAACCGCATCGTCTCATTCGCCCGCTTTTGCTGTTGGTATTGCTTCTCGAAGAACCCGCTGACGAGGAATGGGAGCACTCTCTGCGAGCTCAGTCGGTCTCGGCCCATATGGTGTCGCGTGGAAGCCGTGCGGGCATCCAATCTTCGACAGCGAAGCAGTTCAGGCAGCTCCCTGAGGAGCTGCCGCGCTCTGCCGAGTGGACAAACAAGACAGGAAAGAATGGAATACCGATGTTGGTTTTTGACTGGAATGAGCCGAGTAAAGATGAGCTGTGATTTTTCGTGGAATAGGGACCCCGTTTGAGGGGTAATTTTCATCCAAAAGGGACCCCTGAGACAGAGGGGCATCAGACTGCCTCCGATTATCATCGGAGGCACTTGTTTTTGGATGTTGGTTTTGGAAACGATCGCGAAGATACGCCGTGCCTATTTTGTCCATGGGAAGCCTATCAAGGCGATTTGCCGCGAGTTGAATGTCTCGCGCAAAGTGGTGCGCTCGGAGGCAACGGAGTTTCGTTATGAGCGCAAGCGTCAGCCTATGCCAAGCATGGGTGCCTGGCGGGATGAGTTGGAGGGGTTGCTGTCAGCCAATGCGGCGAAGCCATCGCGCGAACGACTGACACTTGTGCGGATTTTTGAGGAGCTTCGGGGCCTTGGCTATGAGGGCAGCTACAGCTCGGTCTGGCGGCATGCACAGGCCTGGAAAGAGAAGCGGGGCAGCACCTCCGTTGCTGCCTATGTACCGCTAAGCTTTGCACCGGGCGAAGCCTACCAGTTCGACTGGAGCCACGAGATCGTTGTTCTGGGCGGTGTGACGACCACGGTGAAGGTCGCGCATGTACGTCTTTGCCACAGCCGGATGCTGTTCGTGCGAGCTTATCCGCGCGAGACGCAGGAGATGGTGTTCGATGCCCATGACCGGGCGTTCGCCTTCTTCCGGGGCACCTGTACGCGCGGTATCTACGACAACATGAAGACAGCGGTGGATGCGGTCTTCGTCGGCAAGGACCGCCAGTTCAACCGCCGCTTCGGGCAGATGTGCAGCCACTATCTCGTCGAGCCGGTCGCCTGTACGCCGGCCTCGGGCTGGGAGAAGGGGCAGGTCGAGAACCAGGTCGGACTGGTACGCAGACGCTTCTTCACGCCGCGGCTTCGCTTCAGGAGCTATGAGGAACTGAACGCCTGGCTACTCGACCAGTGCGTTGTCTTTGCCAAGGCGCATCGCCATTCCGAGCGGCCCGAGCAGACGGTCTGGGAGGCCTTCGAGACCGAGCGGGCAAGCCTGGTGCCTTATGCCGGCCACTTCGATGGATTCCACGCCGTGCCGGCCTCGGTGTCGAAGACCTGCCTGGTGCGCTTCGACAACAACAAATACTCGGTCCTTGCCAGTTCGCTCGGCCGGCCGGTGGAGATCCAGGCCTATGCCGACCGGATCGTGATCCGCCAGGATGGGATGATCGTCGGCGAGCATCACCGCTGCTTCGGCCGCGGCAAGACCGTCTACGATCCCTGGCACTATGTGCCCGTTCTGGCCCGCAAGCCGGGCGCGCTGCGCAATGGCGCACCCTTTAAAGACTGGATGCTGCCCAGCAGCCTGGAACGGGTGCGCCGCAAGCTCGCCCGTTCTGACGATGGCGATCGACAGATGGTGAGCATTCTGTCCGCAGTGCTAAGCGACGGCATGCCGGCGGTTGAAGCTGCCTGCGCGGAAGCGCTTCGTGAGGGTGCCTGCTCGGCCGATGTCGTTCTCAACATCCTGGCACGTCAACGCGAGCCGGTACGACCGCCAACCATGGCCACACCGGCCGGCCTCAAACTTCACCATGAACCCACGGCAGATTGCAGCCGCTATGATCAGTTGAGGAGAGCCATATGATGGAACGCACCGACATTCTCGCCACCATGGGATCGCTCAAGCTCTTCGGCATGAAGGCGGCCTATGACGAGATCATCAGAACCGCCGTCAAGCGCCAGCATGAACCGCATCGCATCATCGCAGACCTGCTCAGTGCCGAGATATCCGAGAAGAAAGCACGCTCCATCAAATACCAGATGACGATCGCCAAGCTGCCGCTGGCCAAGGAGATCGAGGACTTCGTCTTCGACGGCACTCCGATCAACGAGACCCTGGTGCGCGATCTGGCCGGCGGCAACTTCCTCGCCCATCAGCGCAACGCTGTCCTTGTCGGTGGCACCGGGACCGGCAAGACCCATCTTGCCGTCGCCATCGCCCGTGCCTGCATTCGCGATGGCGCACGGGGCCGCTTCTTCAATGTTGTTGATCTCGTCAACCAGCTAGAGGCCGAGGCCCGGGCCGGTAGACAGGGCCGGCTCAACGATCGGCTATGTCGCCTGGACTTCGTCATCCTCGATGAACTCGGCTATCTGCCCTTTGCGCAGGCTGGCGGGCAGCTCCTGTTCCACCTTATCAGTCGGCTCTATGAGCAGACATCGGTGATCGTCACCACCAATCTCACCTTTGGCGAATGGCCGACTGTCTTCGGCGATGCCAAGATGACCACGGCGCTGCTCGACCGGCTCACCCATCACTGTGATATCATCGAGACCGGAAACGACAGCTGGCGCTTCAAGAACCGCTCTCAAAGCTAAAGCCGAAAAGCCAATCAGGCGCACCCGACCGGGCTGCGCAAACCTGACCGGCTCCACCCGGTCGGGCGCTCAAATCGTGCCCGTCAAAGGGGTCCCTTTTGGACGAGAAAACGGGGTCCCGTTTCCGTGATCATTGACACAGGACCCATTGATTTAAAAAAATGGCTGTGATTCAGACGGGCGT
>NZ_JAMQML010000033.1:0-6593 GCF_030068685.1 Nitratireductor sp. GZWM139
TCATCGTCGCGGCGTGAAGCTCTTGCCGCCCCGCAGTTTCTGTGCACCGACGAGAATTTGCAACGGAACCTCGGAATCTGGTTGGCGGTTCATGGCTCCCCTGTCGCAAATCATGTCGCGGGATTTCTACCACTTACGACAATGATGCGCGACACGAAAAGGGCCGGAAAACCGGCCCTCGGGGAAATGTTGCAGGTTTTAGGAGTTGCGCGACAAGAGCGCCGCCCCTACGGGGACGGCGCTCCTATCTGTCAGCCTAGACGGGCGATGCGGTCCACCGCTTCACACTCTTCGTCCGTAAGCTCGATCGACTCGGCTGCGACGTTCTCCTTAAGGTGAACCAGACGGCTTGTGCCCGGAATCGGCAGCATGACCGGGCTGCACTTCAACAGCCAAGCGATAGCGAGCTGGGCGTTCGACACGCCTTTTGCCTTCGCAATTTCCTCATGGGGAGCGCCCGGCCGTGCCAGTACGCCGAAGGCCAGCGGCCACCAGGGATGAAGGCGGTCAACGCTGGATGCGTTTTTCGAGCTTCTTGACGCCATAGGCGGCCAAGAGGCTGACAACCAGCAGCATGATTGCCGCAACCGTATATGGCTCATTGTAGCGGAAGGTTCGCCCGGCAATGTTATTGGCGGCGCCGAACAGATCGATGACAGTGATGGCTGCCAAGAGTGGCGTTTCCTTGAATAGGCCGACCAAGTAGTTTCCCAGAGCCGGAATTGTAGGGCGCGTGGCCTGCGGGAGAATTACCCGGCCCCACATGACGTGAAATGGCAAACCAAATGAACGCGCTGCGTCCCATTGGCCACGGGGGACGGAGTCAATTCCGGCGCGGAACACCTCGGCAACGTATGAACCGAAATGCACGCCGAGGCAGATTATGCCCGTGGTGAGAGCGTCAAATCGTATGCCGAATCTCGGCAGGACATAGAACACCACATAGAGCTGGACAAGCAGCGGTGTACAGCGGATCAAGACGATCCAAGCGTCGGTCAGCCAAACGATGATGCGGATGCCTGACCTCCGCAGCCCCTCGAGAACGAGGCCGATAATGAGCGCCAGGATGAAGCCGCCTATGGTCGCAATGATCGTGATCCATAGGCCCTTCAGCATTTCCGGAAAAAATGCGGCGGCAAACGCGAAGTCGAAGGGTATCTGAAGTGACATTGACCAAATTACCTTCTGAACGTAGCCGCGCGGCGTTCTGCATATCGAGCCAAAAGGGTCAGCGGATATGCCATGGCCAGATAGAGCAGGAGCACCAGACCCCATACTTCCAGATCGCGACCGGTCGTGACGACCATCTGGCGTCCGGCGAACGTGAGATCTGTAAGCGTGATCAGTGACACCAGAGACGTCGCCTTGAGCAGTTCAACAAGCTGATTGCCGAATGAAGGCAACATGGTCACGAAGGCCTGTGGGAGGATTACCAGACGCCAAGTTTGAAACCGTGTCAGCCCAAGCGCGGCCGCAGCCTCTCGCTGACCCTGTTCAATTGAGCTGATGGCACCACGGACAATTTCGGAGCCATAAGCAGACATGTTGAGGCTTAGCGCTATGATTGCCGTGGATTTCGGATCAAGACGCAGACCATAGGCCGGTAGTATGAAGAAGAGCACGAAGAGCTGCACCATAGCAGAGGTGCCCCGCAACACTTCTACGTAGGCCGTCGCCCCCAAGCGCACAAATTTGTTCTGCGCTGTCCGGGCCATTGCCACCGGGAAGGCCAGCAAGAAGCCCACAATGGCAATGATCACCGTCAACTCGAGGGTGAGTAGTGCCCCAGCTAAAAGCTGGGGCAACAGATCGAATGGAGGCGAATCTGGTAACTTCAGCATGCTTTACGCAGCGCAAAGGTCATTTGCGATGATGTCAGCGCTTGGCAGTTCGTCAGGGCCGTAACCGTACTTGGATATGATCCCGAGCATCTCGTTCGATTCCAGCAGTCGAGCGATTTCTTTATCGAGAAACTCGCGTAGAGTGTCATCCGACTGGCGAACACCAAAGCCGGCATAGCCGTATTGCGGCGTGCCATCATCCTTGAGGATTTGCTCGAATGGCGTGACTCGTTCGATGCTCGGGTCATTTGCCGTCGCCAAGAGCGCACCGAGTTCAAGGCCCGGGAAGTAGATCACATCCACGCGACCTGCGCGCAGGCCAGCCAGTGCCTCGGACGCGCTAGCAAAAAGCACCGTACGATTCTGCGGGACACCAGCATTGATGAGAATTTCAACTTGAGACGAGCCGGTCTGCGTGCCGATGATGATATCGGACTTAGCGACCACGTCGGCGACGCTGTGAACGCCCTTGGGATTGCCGACAAGAGCAGCAATGCCGTTACCGGCGCGGGTAACAGGATTGGTGAAGGCAATCGCCTGGCAGCGCGCGGGCAGGATGTACATGCCAGCGGCAATGATATCGAAGCGATCTGCGTTCAATCCAGGTATCAGGGCGTTGAACTCAACGACCTCAGCCTTAATGTCGGTTACTCCGTGCGGAGCAAGTGCGGCGCGCACGATATCCGGGATTGCGCCCGATACACTGCCATCGGTCTCCACATAGCCATAGGGGCGTTCGTTTGCGATACCTATGCGAACCGAACCCGAGTTGAGGACGCGATCAAGAGTCGTGTCGGCAGCGAAAGCATTGCTAGTGGTGCCAGCAGCCAGCAGGCCTGCACCCAGGCCGGCCAATACGACGCGCCGGTTCAAACGAAATGCATTTGTCATGAAGTTCTCCTTGGGCTGAAAGGTGGTCACGTTTCGACATCCGCCCCCAAGGGGGCGCCTGGTTGTCACCTGCAGGTCGTCAATTCCTCTTCATAAGCGAATAGCGCCGGTGCCCCACCGGTATGGATAAACAAAATGCGTTCTCCGCGTGCAATCGCGCCCTCGCGGGCGGCGGAAACCACCGCGGCCATGGCTTTGCTGGTATAAACTGGGTCGAGAAGTATCCCTTCGGCGGTCGCACCGATCGATATCGCCTCCAGAGCAGACGGATTTGGCAACCCGTATCCAGGCAGGTAGAAGCCATCGTCCAGATGAATGTTCTCATCCAGTCCGCTGACATCCATAGCGAGTAGATCAGCTGTCTGCGCCGCGAGGTCGGACACGATGACACGCTGGTCCGCAGCGGGTCGCGAAATTGTCACCCCTGTAAGACGAGCAGACAGGCCAGCGAGCCGGCTGCCCACCAGCAACCCCGCATGCGTGCCGCCCGATCCCGACGTCACAAATATGTGGTCAAAGGGCTGACCCAAGTCGGCTTCCTGCCTGGAGATCTCCATGGCGCAGTTAGCATAACCCAGACTGCCAACTGCATTTGACCCGCCGACTGGAATAACAAACGGGGCCTTTCCTGATGCTTTCAAGGCCTCTTCGCGCTCCGCAATCGCATCCAACAGCGACGCATCGCGATCTATGACCTCGACCTCGGCTCCCAGAATTGTGCCTAGGAATCTGTTCGCGGAATTGTGGTATGCGAGCGACCTGTCGGGCACTTCATCCTTGAGCACCAGATGGCAAGCAAGGCCATAGCGTGCGCAAACTGCCGCGGTCAGTCGGGCATGGTTGGATTGCAACGCGCCCGCAGTCACCACCGTGCTGCAGCCTGCCTCGAGCGCCTGAGCAACAAGGTATTCAAGCTTGCGCAGCTTATTGCCTCCGAACGCCAATGTGCCGATATCATCGCGCTTAACGAATATATCCGGACCACCAAGCATCTCCGAAAGCCTGGCCATATGTTCGATCGGGGTAGGCCAGAACGATGCCTTCACTCTGGCGAAAGATTCTAAAGACTTCACACTACTTGCTCCTTTGTCGACATGTCATCATGCCATTATTGACATGTCAACTGAAATAGGGAATGTTTTCTCGATGTTAGAAAAAGAACAAACTGCACCGCTCGCGGACCAGGCCTATGAACTCATCAGGGACGAGATCATTCTTGGTCGCCTCAAACCGGGAGAGGTCGTTTCGGAGACAACCCTTGAGGAGCGCTACCAGATCGCGCGCGCTGCTGTTCGCAGTGCGATCGCACAACTTATCGGCGAGCGGCTGATAAAGGCCGTTGGCAAGAAATCGCGTATCATTGCGCCTCTTACAGTTGGCGATATTCACGACATTTTTCTTTTGAGGCGAGAACTGGAACCCCTAGCCGCAAGACTGGCAGCAGGAAATGTAAGCGAAGAGTTGCTTCGCGTATTGGATGAAGCTTGTCGCAGGGCCTATGAACCCGGCAACAAGAAGGGGGAACTGGCTTTTCTGGATGCCAACAGGCGCTTCCACCTTGCAATCGGTCGGGCATCCGGCAGCCCGCGACTGACCCAAATGCTCGAGCACCTTCACAACGAGGCATCGAGAATTCTTTATCTGGGCTTCCGCAATACCAACCGATCAAAGGACTGGACGCATGGTCACGAGAATCTGCTCGAGGCCCTCGTACGTCCGTCCCCAGAGGAAGCCGAGCGCATTGCCCTGCAATTGCTGGACAAGAGCTATGAAGACGTCATGCGCGCGGTAATCACCAACCCGAAATTCAAGGATGCACAACTGGCATGAATAAAACGGCAGGTTGCAGATGATGAAGATTACGCCCAGAGAGGCCTCAACCAGCGCCTTCGGACAGACCGGCGTTTTTCGCGGCCATATTCATTTCGAGAATCCAACGCTCAGCAAGTACGCTTGGCCACTCTGCGATATTCGCGGTGCTCAACCGGGCCCTCGCTTGTGTGTGACGGCCGGAGTGCATGTGAACGAAGTATCCAGCATGGAGGCGGCAGTTCGCCTGCAATCGCTGTTTGATCCTCAGACGATGCGCGGAACGGTCAGCATCATCCCGCTGGTGAACCTGCCAGCCTACGGAAAATTCACCCAGTACAACTGCCCCGAGGACGATAAGAACATCAACTTCACGTTTCCCGGCGACCCAAAAGGGAGTTTTTCCGAGGTGCTGTGCGACGTACTCCTCAATGTATGGGCAGAGGGTGCCGAATGCTACATTGACCTTCATGGCGGCGACCTACGCGAGAAAGTGTCGAAATTCGTCATGTTCCAACCGACCGGAGAGCCGGAACTGGACGCCGAGAAGGAAAAACTGGCCCGGTGCTTTGACGCAGAGATCGTGATGGCATTGCCGCAGAAACTGCTCAGCGCGCCCGGCCGCGCGCCAACCGGCTTCGCCAACGCTGGCCGCATCTCCATCATGTCCGAAGCTGGTGCCAATGGCATTTATGACGAGGAATCAATCAGCTTCCACGTCGATGGCGTTCTTAACATTGCGGCCGAATTGGGAATTACGGATCACCGAATTCAACCGACGCGAGCACAGATCCTGTGTAACGAGTATCTTTGGCTTGAGAGTCCGGAGTCGGGACAGTTCCATACAACGCTCGTACCCGGTCAGGCGGTTACCAAGGGGCAGATCCTCGGCGCCATCTACGATGTGTTCGGCTGCAAGGTGGACGATGTTCTCTCACCTAAGGACGCACTGGTACTGTGGCGTATGACCCATCCGACCGCCGTTGCCGGCTCTCCGCTACTGGCCCTAGCCATTCGCGCTGAGAGCCCGGCTTCGTAATCGGCCATAACCAACATCAGGCACTGTCGCTCGCTCCAGAGGGGTCCGGGACTTGCGATAGGCCGCGAGTTCGCCTGAGCGAATTCCACTATCGGGAGAGAAAAATTGAGCAGCACAGGCGCATTGGCTGAACCAACCACGCAGACTGGCCCAGAGGGGCATATCGCCGCCGCTAGTGATCCGGCTGTCAAAATGACGGGGGTGAACAAATGGTACGGTGATTTCGCGGTCTTGAAGGATATCAACCTTCAGGTAAACCGCGGCGAGCGCATTGTCGTTTGCGGTCCATCCGGATCGGGGAAGTCAACGCTGATCCGGTGCATCAACAGGCTGGAAGAGCATCAGCAGGGACGGATCGTCGTCAATGGCGTCGAGCTTACCAACGAATTGCGGAAGATCAACGAAATCCGCCGCGAGGTCGGGATGGTCTTCCAGCATTTTAATCTCTTCCCCCATCTGACCATCCTTGAGAACTGCACGCTCGCTCCAACTTCCGTACGCAAAAACTCCAAAAAGGAGGCCGAGGAAGTGGCCCTGCACTATCTGGAGCGCGTCAAGATCCGGGAACAGGCCCACAAATATCCTGGTCAACTCTCAGGTGGCCAGCAACAGCGTGTAGCGATAGCCCGCTCGCTCTGCATGCAGCCCAAGATTATGCTGTTCGATGAACCCACATCTGCGCTCGACCCGGAAATGGTCAAGGAAGTGCTGGACACGATGGTGGGGCTGGCCAATGACGGCATGACCATGATCTGCGTCACCCACGAAATGGGCTTTGCGCGCGAGGTGGCCAGCCGCGTCATCTTCATGGACCAAGGGCAGATCGTAGAAGAGAACGCACCCAATGCGTTCTTCGACCACCCCCAGCACAAGCGCACAAAGCTCTTTCTCAGCCAGATTTTGCGCTAGGACCAATGTCTAACCCAACACCGTCATGCTGCGCTGTTCGCTTTATTGGCAATCGGAGGGGTTCCGTTGCAAATTCTCGTCGGGGCACAGAAACTGCGGGGCGG
>NZ_JAMQML010000041.1:0-4012 GCF_030068685.1 Nitratireductor sp. GZWM139
CCGCCCCGCAGTTTCTGTGCCCCGACGAGAATTTGCAACGGAACCGAAGCAACTGGCCAAGGTTCGACTGCTGATCATCGACGAACTCGGCTACGTGCCGCTGTCGCCGACCGGAGCCGAACTGCTGTTCGAGGTCTTCTCACAGCGCTACGAACGCGGTTCGACCATCGTCACGTCGAACCTGCCCTTCGATGAATGGACCAGCGTCTTCGGCTCCGAGCGACTGACCGGCGCGCTCCTCGATCGGCTCACCCACCATGTCCATATCCTGGAAATGAACGGCGAAAGCTATCGCCTCGCACAATCCCGCAAGGCTGCCGAGCCAAACCGCGATTCCGCAACGGACTGATCCCGACGAAACGGCGCGCCTTCATACGAAGGGGCCCGATCGGGCCCCTTCGTATGACGTCATCTGGCGCATTTTTACTCCGGCCAACTGGCGCATTTTTGCTCCGGCGTTGACAACATGAACAATGAGCTTGCATCTAGTTCCGCCATTTTGAATGCTCCGCCAACCGTCGCGGTGCCCCGAGGCGATACCATCGTGACGTCGTACGTGCCCACATCTGATCGGAAGAAACCAGCTGCAGATCGGAGGTGATGATCGATCGGTCTGTACCCACAAGTTGGGGATGCCCCGTCGACAGACCAGTCAGACATGGTGCTGGTCGGCATGTCAGGGCCCATTGTTCCAGGATGGGCGCTTCTTTGGGAAGCGCCTTCTGCATTCTCCGTTGCTGTACTGCCTCCATGTCAGCGAAGAGCGTTCTGAGCCGCTGGAGCTGAAGCTCGAACCGCTCATCCTTGCTCGGCTCATTCCAGTCAAATACCAACATCGGTTTTCCAATCTTTCCTGTCTTGCTTATCCCCTCGGCAGGGCGCTGCGATTTCCTTGGGACCTGTCTGAATCGCCTTGCCGCCGAAGGTTGCACGCACTGCTTCCAGGCGACGATCTGGGCCGAGATCGTTGAGCTCGCAGATAGTGTTCCCATTTCCCATCAGCGGGTTCTTCTAGAAGCAACGCCAACAGCAAAAGCGGCCGAAAGTGATGACGCGGACGCATGAGCACCCGCTGAATTCTCCGCGTTGCCGTCTATGTCATCGAAGATTGCATCCTGCTCTTCCAGCTGATCGACTGCTTGTGGGTTGAGCTTTTCATCTTGCTCCTCGTTCCCAGGCGTCGGGCTCCTTTCTTCCTCAAAGCCACTCTGCGGTTTCTCGCCCGTCCGCCCTTTGTGTCGCTGTCCCATGATCGTTTCACAGTGTTTCTGGAGGATGGCGCGTATCTTCGCGCCATAGAGCTCACGAAGGTGCGTGATCGCATGGCCCGCACCATCAATACGCAGGAGCCAGTCAAGATCGCTGAGGCCAAGTATGCCTTCGGCCTCACTGCGGGTGTCCCCCGCCGCATCGATGATGGCAATGCTTGCGCGTGACACAGATGGGGCGTCGTACTTGCGCTCCAGCACTTCCCGGACGGCCAGTGCGCCTGCCATCATCCTGCTGCGCAGGGTGACGATCGCACATGGGCTGTAGGAAGAGGCGGTTCGCTTGATATCGAGGAGCAGCGCTTGCTGCTGTTCACGGTCGACCACCAGCAGATCAGGACGGTAATATTCACGTGTGACGACCTCCGCATCGCGCCTGATCATCGATGCCCTCGCCCAGTTATCGCGAAGGAACAGAACCTTCGCGGCTTGGTGCACTGGCAAAGGCCGCTCAAGATGAATCAGGCTGAGTTCGGGGTTCTTTCCGACAACGAGAGCTATAGCCCTTTTGAGGAGCGCTCCTTCGAGACTCGTTGCCGAGCGGACTGCGGCAAGCAACGGCTGATAGCCTTCGAAGATCGGATCTAGTTTTGCCGGACAAGCCTCGACCTGCGCAATCGTATCTGAGACGATGCGTTCAAAGTCAGAACGCAGCTCTTCCAGAATTGTCGTTGCGGCAGACGGGGTTTTCACCCCGCCCAACGTCGGAGCGTCGGAATCTGGTCGAGAAAGCCCCCTTCCCGGCTGGCGTCTGGTTGCAATCATGAGATCTCCTTGAACAACGGCAGCAAGCAGCGGTCATCGAGACCGCAACGACGGTCTCAATGTTGCCTGTGCATGGATTTTTTGGGTGCGCAGATCAGCGGTGAACGTCCCCCTCCAGTTCAGGGAGGAGGCCCGTTCAGCGACAGCTCAAAGCCAATGAAAGAACGGTTCTGCTATGCCGCGAGGCAGTAGGCGCTGATCCGTTCCGCTTCGTTGGCATCATCGATGTCATCAAGTGCGATCGCTTCGCGAAGCAGCGTCTCACGGCAGAAAGCAAGCTTCTCTTCTGCATGGCGCAGGCGACTTTCAGCAGCTTCAAGCTCAGCCGCGAGGGCGGCAATCAGGGCCGCCGCACTGGGCACATAAGATGCACGACCGAAAAGCTCGATCGCATCGTCGCTGCAGACCGTTCGATCCTCGTCCACCCAGAGCGACATCATGCTGTCAGCATGAATCCGGGGGTTCCGATACACAGTGGCTTCATTCGTCAGTTCAAAGGAAATAAAGTCTTTCATAGCCCAAGGCCTCCAATCAGGTTGCGGGTCAGGCCTTCGTGGGTGTTACAGCACCTTCGGAGGCCGCTTTCGAAGATGTGTTCCCCGAAAGCAAGGGCATCCTGGCACATAAAAGATTGCCGCGGAGCCCCTAAAATGATCGCCGATCGTTTTTCTTGCGATCGTATGGTTAACCTCCGGATCTTCTCAAGAAAGATTACGGCCTCATCTTGCATCGTATTTTGCGTGCGTGGGCAGAGTTTTCACGGGCCATCAGGGAGCAGCAATCTGGGGTTCCTGCTGCCTGTCCCTCACGTCAAACGCCGTTTGGGCGTGTAACGCTTTTCGAGCATTCAGAATCGATTGCTCACGCGTTTGAATCGAATAGCCAGAACTTGGAATCGGATTACCGCAAATCAATCTGATTTGGATTGACGTGTCAGCACGCTCATTCAATTTGGCGCGGCGTCGGAAACCCGGGTACAGACGCCAAAGGGAAATGTCGGAGAATTGCCACGGCCTCTTTTCAGACCAGGTCAACTGAAACGGGTGCAGATAAGCGATTCACCAGCAAACGCCGTTTCAGGGAGTAACGGGGGGAGAACCGAGCATTTGCGATTGGCGATCACTTGAAGATGCCATCAATCCGGTATCGAAAACCGAGCACCTGCGCGGAAAGCCGACGGCCCGATCAGCTATCAGCATCGAGATCATCATCCTTTGAAAGNAGAACCGAGCATTTGCGATTGGCGATCACTTGAAGATGCCATCAATCCGGTATCGAAAACCGAGCACCTGCGCGGAAAGCCGACGGCCCGATCAGCTATCAGCATCGAGATCATCATCCTTTGAAAGGTGGCGTTTCTGTTGGAAGGCCCACCCCGACCGGTATTTTTCGACCAGGGCATCCCATACGATCTCCGCCTCCCGCTCATCGAAACCCTGGAAAACCAGCTCCGCGACAATGTGATGTTGGAGCTCTTCAAGCCGCTCCCTCCGCTCCATGCTCAGGTTCTTCGTGATGGCAAAATGAAGCAGGGTCCTGGCTATGTCGTCTCGAGACGGTTTCCGTCGGCTCCTGCTGGCAGCCCGCAGCACCCGTTGCCGATCACGCTGTCTCGCCAAGCGCTCTTTTCTGGACTGAGCCATCCCCCCCTCCCTTCCTCACCTGTCTAGCAAACGGCGTTTAAAAACGTAACGCCTTTCCGCAAATCAGAATCGTTGGTGTCGAGTTTTGAATCGCCTTGCAGGAAATTTGAATCGGACGACCACAAATCATCTCGATTTAATCCAGTTTGATCTGAGGTGCCGGGGACGCATTTCGATTTGTGTGCCACGCGACTGGTGTCATCGCTCCCTTGATCCATCAGCACCATGAATGGCATTGCCAAGTTATTTGCCGTTGATTGCAAGAGTGGCGATTTCTCGCAATCAGGCCGTCATCTCGGCGGCATAACCGTCCCACAGGCCGAAGGCATCGGCTCT
>NZ_JAMQML010000035.1:0-5486 GCF_030068685.1 Nitratireductor sp. GZWM139
AGATAAGCAAGGGATATCCTCTCTGCGTGATGGGGCGACGGCCCTTCCGGCGGCGAACCCAGGTTCTCCGCAGCTGACGGCGTGTGGCCGCGAGGATGTCGGGAGGGTGGAAATGGACCTGGTGTTCCGGGGCGGTATGATTGTTACAGCCGCAGACACTTATACGGCCGACCTTGCCGTCGAGGCCGGACGGATCGTCCAGATCGGCCAGGTCGCGTCTCCTGGCGCCGCGAAGATTATCGATGCGACCGGCTGTTATCTCTTCCCCGGAGGCATCGACGTCCACACGCATCTCGACACGCCCGATTTCAATTCCCGCACGGCCGATGACTATACCACCGGCACCATCGCCGCCGCATGTGGCGGGACCACGACCATCATCGACTTCTCGCGGCAGGAGCGGGGGCGCTCGCTTGGCGAGGCCATCGATGTCTGGTCTGAAAAGGCGCGGGGCAAGGCCGCGATCGACTACGGTTTCCACGTCATCGTCATCGACATGTATGAAGGGATCGAGGATGACCTCCGGCGGCTTCCGGCGCTCGGCGTGACCAGCTTCAAGCTTTTCATGGCCTATCGCGGACTGTCGATGGTGGACGACCGTGCCCTGCTGGCCGTGCTCGATGCTGCCCGCGACTGCGACGCGCTGGTCATGGTTCATGCGGAGAATGGCGACGCCGCCGACTATCTGCAGAAGCGCCTCCTATCCGAGGGGAAGACCGAGCCGAAGTATCACGCCGACTCGCGTCCGGCCCGCGTCGAGGCCGAGGCGACAGCCCGCGCGATCGCGCTCGCGGAACTCGTCGGAGCACCGCTTTACGTGGTTCATCTGACCTGTCGGGAAGCATTGGACGAACTCAGGCGCGCCCGCCTGCGCAACGTCGATGTGCTCGCCGAGACCTGCACCCACTATCTCCATGTCACCAGCGACGATCTGGCGCGGCCGGGCTTCGAGGGCGCGAAGTATGTCTTCACCCCGCCGGCGAGGAGCCGAGAGGATCAGGAAGCGCTCTGGGCGGCATTAAAGGATGGCGAGCTGGCCGCGGTCTCGTCGGACCATGCGCCGTGGAACTATCATGGCCAGAAGGAACTCGGCCGCGGCAATTTCACCCTGATCCCGAACGGTGCTCCCGGCATCGAGGAGCGCATGACGATGGCGTATCAGGGAGTCGCGACGGGACGCATCGACGTCAACCGCTTCGTCGACATCACCGCGACCAGGCCGGCCAAGATTTTCGGGCTCTACCCCGAAAAGGGCTGCTTGGCGGTGGGATCGGACGCCGACATCGTCGTATGGGACCCGCGAGCCAATGGCGTCATCACCCAGGACGGACTGCATCACGCGGTGGACTACACGCTCTACGAGGGCATGAGCGTGACGGGCAAGGCCCGGCACGTGTTCCTGCGCGGCAGGCAAATCGTCGAGGACGGCATCTATACTGGCGAGCCCGGTTACGGCCGGTTCATCAAGCGTCGCGGACCGCAGGCGCAGCGCGGCCTCATGGCCGAAATCCATCAGCGCTCGGCGCCGCATCACCTCACAAGAAGTCCGTAGACGGACCTGTAACCGAAGCTGCAATCCAACCAGACGGGGAATTCGATGAAGAAGACAGCATCCATAAGCCGGCGGACGGCCCTGACGTTGATGGGCACCGCGGGCGTGTCGCTGGCCATGCCGGCGGTCCTGCGTAGCCGCGCCCACGCATCCGAGACGCCGCAAATGCCCGAGATCACCGAAGTGCCTGAGGCCCTCAAGGGTTCCGGAGAGGTTCGGGTCGTCGGTTTCGGCGGAACCGGCCATACCGCGATCCGGGAGGCCTATTTCGAGCCGTTCGAGCGGCTCACGGGCATCAAGGTCATCGATGGCGAGGGGTCCGACCCCAACAAGGCCAAGGCGATGGTCGATACCGGCAATGTCGAATGGGATCTCTTCCTCACCACCATGGCGACGATCGAGCGGCTGCGGGATCAAGGGGACTACTTCGAGAAGGTGGACCTGGATATCGTCGACACGGCCAACATCCCCGAGCACAACCTGCATGAATACGGCGTCGACACCCATGCCTTCGCGCATGTCATCGCCTATCGCAGCGACGTGTTCCCCGAAGGTCCCAAGGACTTCATCGAGTTCTGGGACACCGAGAAGTTCCCCGGGCCGCGGACGATGCCGACCGGTACAGGAGGTTTCGCCATTCCCCCGCTGGTGGCCGCACTCGTTGCCGACGGCGTGCCCCTCGACCAGATCTATCCGATCGACATCCAGCGCTCCTTCGACAGCCTCAGCAAGATCCGCGACTCTGTCAGCAAGTTCTGGGACGCCGAGGCCATGCCGATCCAGATGCTGGTGGACAATGAAGCCCCGCTGGCCATTGCCGGCAGCGGCCGCATCGTGCAGCTCCAGCGGGACGGCGTGCCTGTCAAGATCAGCTGGCACGGCGGCAATCTGGTGAGCAACAGCTGGGCGATCCCGAAAGGCGCGGCCAACGCCGAGAACGCGCGCAAGTTCATTGCCTTTGCCACGCTGCCGATATCGCAGGCGCGCCAGTCCTTCCTGATCCCGAACGGCTTCGTCAATCGGGCCGCCGCCGAGTACATCCCGGAGAACATTCTCGCGGAACTTCCCACCGCGCCCAGTAATGTCGAGGGTCTCGTCCCCTACGATTACATCTGGTGGAAGGAAAACAAGCCGGAGACGGAACGCCGCTGGAACGAGTGGATCCTGCAGTAGGATCGTCTGGCCTGCCGGCCCCGGCAGGCAGGCCTCTTCTCGCCCTTGTCCACCGCCGTGCGCCCGCTGCTGGGAACGCTGTTCCCGCGGGCGATTGATTCCAATGATCGAGGAACGCCGACATGAGCAGCCAGAAGCCCACCGTAGTCGAGGGGGGTACCGTCATTGCATTCGACGGAACGAAACACCGTATAATCGAGAAGGGCCATGTCGCGTTCGTCGGCGACGAGATCGTCTCGGTCGGCAGGACATTCGCCGGTGACGCTGGGACGATCATCGACGCAAACGGGAAGCTGGTCATTCCCGGGCTGATCAACCTTCATTCGCATGCCGGGGTGGACATCGGTTCGCGCGCCATCGTCGATGCGGGCCGGCGTGACCTGTGGCGCTCCGGTTTCCTGAATTTCGAGGGGCGCACCGGACCGCAGGGGCTGAGCTTCGGACGCAAGGCAAATGCGCGCGCCGGCCTTCGCTACGGCCTGGCATCGATTCTACAGAACGGCACCACCACCGCGGTCGAGCTTGGCGGAGCCGACGGAAGCGACGAAGGCGAGATGGTCCGTTTCGCGCGCGAGTGCGGGATCCGGCTCTATTATGGTCCCACATTCTATTCCGGGTACTATCATTTCGACGAGCGCGGCGGCTTCTACCTGAAGCCAGACGAAGACCACGCGGATCGCGGATTCCAGGCGGCGCTCGACTTCATCGATGAACATCATGGCGCAAACGACGATCTGTTTCGGACCATGATCATTCCGTCGTCGTTTCTGCGCACCTCGCGCGACCTGTTCGGACGCATCAAGCAGGCGGCTGCCGATCGCGAAATCGGCATCACGCTGCATATCGCCGAATCGATCTGGGAGTTCCACAATGTGGTCAACCGCTTTGGCAAGAGCCCGATCGAGCTCGCGCATGACTGGGGCCTCCTGGGGCCGGAAGTCATTCTCGGCCACACCGTCTATGTGGGCGGCCACAGCCAGACATCCTGGCCCTACAAGGGTGATCTCGAGGCGATCGCCGAAACCGGCGCGACCGTGGCGCACGCACCCGTCACCTTTGCCCGGCGCGGCATGGCGCTCGAATCCTTCCAGCGCTACCAGGACCACGGCATCAATATCGGCATCGGAACCGACACCTATCCGCTCGATATCCTGGAAGAGATGCGGATGGCTTCGATCATCGGCAAGACGACCGACAGGAATTTCGAGTCGGCACATGCGCGGTCGGTCTTCGACGCCGCGACGCTGGGTGGCGCCAGGGCGCTGCGCCGCGACGACCTCGGACGCCTGGCGCCGGGTGCGAAAGCGGACATCGTTCTAATAGATCTCGACAATCTGCGCATGGCGCCGTTTTCTGATCCCATTCGGGCTCTCATCTACTGTGCCAATGGCGAACAGGTCGAAAAGGTCTTTGTTGCCGGGAAGCTGGTGGTCGACGGCGGGCGTACGCTTGCCTGGCCACAGGAAGAGCTGCTTGCGGACGCCTGGGACTCGGCAAACGCCGTCCTGTCGAGCTTTGCCGAATACGATCTCGAAGGCAGGGCCCTCGATGAGGTCTATCCGCCCTGCTATCAGGCGTGGGACGACTGATGAGCGCGACCGGCGACGAACTCCAGGGTGCGACGACCTGCATCCGCGGGGCTGGCATGGTTGTCGTATGGGACGAGAAGGCAGGCGGTCACGCCTACCTGTCCGATGCCGACGTGGTGTTTCGTGGAAACGAGATCGTCTTTGTCGGGAAGGCGTATGCCGGGCGGGCGGAGATCGAGATCGACGGCGGCGGCTACATGGTGCTGCCGGGCTTCGTCGACATCCACAGCCATCCCAGCCTCGAACCCTCCTACCGCGGCATCCGCGAGGAGCACGGCGTGCGCGACATGTACATGACGGGGCTCTATGAGCGGTGCATGGCCTATGGCGTCACTCCGAGTTCGCAGCTTTCCTCGGCCGAGGTCGCCTATAGCGAGATGCTGCTGAGCGGCGTGACGACCATCGTCGATCTCTCCACCCCCTACGAGGGCTGGGTCGATCTGGCGGAGCGCAGTGGCATGCGCGTCGTGATGGGTCCCGGCTTCGCCTCCAGCCGCTGGAACGTGTCTGATCTGCATCACCTGAACTACAGCTGGGACAAGGAGGCTGGGGCGCGGGGACTAGACGCGGCGCTTGATCTGATCGATGGCCTGCAGGGCAGGGCGGACGGGCGGTTGACCGGAATCCTCTACCCCGCGCAGATCGACACCTGCACCGAAGGGCTGCTGCGCGACGCATTCGCCGCCGCGCAGGAACGCAACCTCGCCTTCACCACTCATGCCTCGCAGAGCGTGATGGAATTTCGCGAGATGCAGCGCCGCTACGGGCTTACCCCGGTGCAATGGGCAGCCAGGATCGGGATACTCGCGCCGGGCACGATCCTGGGTCACGCCATCTTCATCGACCAGCATTCGTGGACGCAATGGTGGACGCGCCAGGATCTCGACCTGCTGGTATCGAGCGGGACGAGCGTTGCTCATTGTCCGACGCCTTTCGCCCGATACGGGCAGACGATGGAACATGTCGGCGACTACATCCGTCGAGGTGTCAATGTTGCATTGGGCACGGACACGGTCCCCCACAACATGATCGAGGAGATGCGCTGGGCGCTCATACTTGGCCGGATCAGTGCCCGGGACATCGATGCGGTCAACAGCCGCGAGATATTCACGGCGGCCACGGCGGGCGGGGCGACGGCCCTGCTGCGCGACGACATCGGACGCCTCGCGGTC
>NZ_JAMQML010000042.1:0-3402 GCF_030068685.1 Nitratireductor sp. GZWM139
CTTCGAACTGCCGCTGAGAAGCTCGAGCGCCACGATATCCGTTCTCTTGTGAACAGAATTTTCTGCCCCATTGTCAGAAATCAAGTCAAGTCCTCCTGGACTTCCAGTCGGCCAGCAATAGTCCTGCTCCCCGACATGACGCAAGTCGCGCCGTTCGGTAATGTCGAGTGTAGCCCGGGCATCAGGCCGTTGCTCAGCCCTCTTTCGCCATCATCCTCAAGGTTCGCCTCCGAAGCAATTCGGCCGACAAGAATGCGAGAACCGAAACGATGATCGTCAATACAGAAACCGACGCGATGGTGGGTTCAAGGCCGAAGCGGATGCTGTCCCACATTTTCCTCGGCAATGTAACGGCCCCCGTTCCCGACACAAAGAGTGCGACGATGAGTTCGTCGAATGAAGTCACGAATGCCAGCAGGGCTCCAGCCACGATCCCGGGTCTTATTATCGGAAGCGTTATGTATCGGAACGTCTGCCAGCGTGTCGCGCCCAGGTTCTGTGCAGCGTGCTCGAGCCTTTCATTGAAGCCGTAAAGGGTCGCCGTCACGTTGAGCACGACGAAGGGCGCGGCCAGCGCGCTGTGGGCCGCTATGATTGCAAGCGGCGAGCCGATCAGGCCGATGCGGACATAGAAGAAATACACGGCGATGGCGACGACGATCCCCGGCACGATCAGCGGCGACAGAATGCAGGCATTGATGATGCGCTTGCCGGGGAAGCGTCCGCGTACCATGCCGATGGAAGCGGCAGTGCCGAGTATGGTCGCGATGACGGTGACGCAGGCCGCCGTCCAGACACTGAGGATCGTCGCATCGACCCAGCCCGGCTGGTTCAGGTAGTCGACATACCAGCGCAAGCTGAATCCCGACGGCGGAAACGACAGATAGTTAGCCGAGGAAAAGGAAACTATGACGATCACGAGAATGGGCGCGACCAGGAAGAGCATGATCGTGCCCGCGGTCAGTTCAAGCAGCACATTGCCGGCATTGCGCGACAGCCAGGTGCCGAGGGAACGGCGGCCAGCGGTTTGGTGAGAATACGTCATCGCACAAACATCCGTTCGATACCGATCATCCTGTCGAAGATGGCGAACACGAGCAGGGAGAAGAAAAGCAGAAGCGACGCCAGAACGGCGGCGAAGTTCCATTCATACATGTCCAGTTGCTGCGCGATCAGCATCGCGATCGTCACGTCCCTCTGCCCGCCCAGGAGCGCCGGCGTGATGTAGAAGCCCAAGGCCAGGATGAACACGACGAGACAGCCGGCCGCCACGCCCGGTTTCGACAGCGGCGCCACCACGTGAAGAAAGATCTTGCCCCTCGATGCGCCCATCCCCTCGGCAGCCCGCAGAAGCGTCGAGTCGATGCTGCGCAGCACGGAGTAGAGCGGAAGGATCATGAAGGGCAGCAGCACGTAGACCATGGACACATAGACGGCAAAGGTCGTGTAGAGCATGTTGAGCGGCTCGGTGGTCAGGCCGGCCCGCATCAGCCAGTCGTTGAAGATGCCGTTGCGTCCCAGAAGCACCATCCAGGCATAGGACCGCACGAGGATACTCGTCCAGAACGGCAGCAGCACGAGCGCGAACATCACCATTGCGCGGGTAGGCGAGGCACGGCTCATCGCATAGGCGAGCGGGTAGGCGAGGACGAGGCAGACCAGGGTGGTGATCACCGCCAGCCACACGGTACCACTGAACACGCGCCAGTAGATCGGGGTTTCCGCCATGCGGGCGAAATATTGCAGCGTCAGCCCTTGCGGGCCGATCACGCTGTCGGCCAGCATCGCGGCAACGGGATAGATGTAGAAGACCAGCAGGTAGAGGATGAGCGGCACGACGAGAAGAGCGTAGCGAAGCTGCTGCGAGCGCGCAATGCGCCGGTACATGCGCCGGCGCTGCTCCTCGGTGGAGAAGCTCATCGCGTCATGGGAGGAGGGCTGGACCGTATCCGTCATGAGACGGGCGCCCTGAGAATCCGGGTGTCGGCGGGGTGCCAGGCAAGCTCCACCGTTTCACCGGGGCTCACCTGCCGTTGGCCGAACTGGGTAGGATGCTTGACGATCAGCGGCTCTCTCCCATCGAGGCCGACGACGACCCGATGGTGGTCCCCGACATAGATGGCTTCGATGACCCGCCCGGACAGCCGGTTCGTACGCCCGTCATTCTCGTCGTCCGCGAACCACATCTTTTCCGGCCTGACAACGATCAGCGCGTCGTCGCCGGCGCTAAACTGGCCGGCAAGCTGACCGACCATCTTGTTTCCGTTCAGCATCATGCTGCCCTCGTTTGCCGAAACCTGCTCGATCTTGCCCTCCAGCATGTTCGATTCACCAAGGAAACTGGCAACGAAACTGTCGACCGGGCGATCATAGAGATCGGAGGGCGTGCCCATCTGCGCAATCCGCGCCTCGTTCATCAGAATGACGCGATCCGACATGACCAGGGCTTCCTCCTGGTCATGGGTGACGTAGATCACAGTCACACCGAGATCGCGCTGGATCCGCTTCACCTCGATCTGCAGCTTCTGGCGGAGCTGCTTGTCCAGAGCGCCGAGCGGCTCGTCCATGAGCAGCAGCGGCGCGTCGAAGACGATGGCCCTGGCGAAGGCGACACGCTGCTGCTGGCCGCCGGAGAGCTGACGCGGGAAGCGGCTGTCGTAGCCGGTGAGGCCGACCGTCTCCAGCGCCACGCGAACCCGCCGCCGCGTTTCCTCCTCATCGCGTCCGCGCATCCTCAGGGGGAAGGCGACATTCTGATAGACGGACATGTGCGGGAACAACGCATAATTCTGGAAGATCATGCCGATGTTCCGGCTGCGGGGCTGCACCGTAGCGACGCTCGTGTCGTTGATGAGGATGTCGCCGCCCGTCGGCACCTCGAAGCCGGCGATCATCATCAACGTGGTGGTCTTGCCCGAGCCGCTCGGCCCGAGCAGGGTGATGAACTCGCCGCCACTGATGTCGAAGCTCACATCGTCGACGGCCTTCACCGTGCCGAAGGCCTTCTGCAGGTTCTCGCACCTGACGGAGGCGCCTTTGATGGTCGTCATAGTCCCTCCTTCACGGCCCGGCTGCCCAAGGCAGGGAAAGGGGCGCAATGTCAAGCGAAGCGCGGCCGCGCGGATCCAGTCCCGGCACCATCTCTTCCATCCTTCGCTGATCTTTCACAAGCGTGGCGAGCGCGCCACGGTGATCGAGCGTGACCACCTCGCCATCGCGCACCACTTGCCGCCCGTCGACGAAGACGTGGCGAACGGCTCTGTCTGCCGCATGGAAGAGCAGGCAGCGAAGTGGATCACGCACCGGCTGCATCCAGCGCTCGCTCAGATCGACAAGGACGAGGTCGGCTTTCGCCCCGACCGCGAGGCGTCCGATGTCGTCGCGCAGCAGGGCCGTCGCCCC
>NZ_JAMQML010000045.1:0-2238 GCF_030068685.1 Nitratireductor sp. GZWM139
CAGATCATACGCTCACAAGGAAGGTGGGGTCAGAACACCGGTTACTGAAAGAAAAGATGCACAGCTTCCCCGTTCTCAATTTTACATGAGCTGTGGTGTGCCGATTTTCGCTTCAAAACGGGGGATTTCCGCTCAAATCGGCGGCGGATCCGCCGCCTCTGTCCAACCCGTGGAATGGCCCGCAGGGCCATTACTTGGGTCGGTCTGACTAAATGGAACCTGTGGAATTTTGTCAGACCTAACGTCAGATAGAGAGAAACTTTCTAGCCTTTTAAGCGACGTATCACCGTCGCAAATCTGAGTAATTTCAGCGAAGTATGCTCTTCCTGTCTTAGATTTTTCAAAAGCCTCCCGTTTAATCCGTTTGTTCTGCTCTTCCGCCCAGTCTTCCCTCTCTCTCTCCGACATCGCCTCCAAGTGCTCTCTCAGATGCTCCAAATACATCTCATGCTGCTCTTTCAGCAGTTGAGCGGGCTCAGCATGCATGATCTCCCACTCGTCCTGCGTTTTTAGAAAAATCTCGTCGCTCGGGGCGTAAAACGCTAGCTCTCCGCAGGGGCGCTTGGAGAAGCCAAAGCCTGCCCTTTTCAACGACTTCAAGAACAGCCGTAGGTCGGTGACTTCGTAGTATTTTCGATCAACGGCCAGGTCCCATCTGTCACATATCGCCTTGAGTTCCGTTTCAGATTTTCCAGTGAATCTGTTGTCCGCTGGCAGATCCAAGTAGTCCTCTATGGTCTGGAGGTAATGCCATTTTTCTAGCGGCAAAGCCCTCCTTTCGATGGGGATTTTCCAGCCGACGATCTTCATTATATCTGCCGCATCATCAAGCGTGATCTTGCGGCGATATCGATATCGATATCGAAGTTTTTCGATCGCCTGGGCTGTGCCGACAAAGCTCTGCCTCGTTTCGCCGTAAGCCGATTCTTTTTCCTCTTTGATCGGCGCGGGTGGCAAAGCATCCTGCGGCGGCGGTATGCTGGATGCTTTGCTGATCGCGATGATCTCACTGCGAAGCCAACTCAGCTCAGCGTCTGCTAGCGTGTCGTCAGGCCAGAGTCCCATTGCAATCGCTGCATGCCAAGCGTGAAGCGCAGCCCCCTTGTTCGCTTTTGCGATCCTCTCCTGCCGCTGCTCTTCCGTTATCTTTTTATCCTTGGGCAGCTTGCTTAGATCCATCTGCCTGGTTTTGATCGCTAGGTCGACCATGCTCTGACATTCGCTCATCTCGCGAAGCGTCAGTTTCATGCGTGGATGCTCATCGTTGCACCCCTCTTTCTGACGTTTCCAGAGCGTGTCCCAGATCTCACCAGGTGCCCTTTGTGAATCCAGGCCGAGCCATGCATGTTTTCTCGCGTTCCTGGAAGCTGCCCACGCAAAAAAGCGCTCGATTTCTTCGCCGCCTTCATCCGTTTCATCAATGTCAGTGGTCTCATAGCGCGTTGCGTACCTCGCGGCGTATTTCGCAACGGATTCTACGGTTTCTTCGCTACCGTTTTTCGACTTGCGTGGTCGATATTTCTTGTCGTCATCTCCAATGACGTATGCCTGACACCCCCTGTCCTGACCTTCTGCTAAGTCATCGTCAGGTGATGAAGTGGAGAATTTTCTGCGAAAATCGTCACAGATAGCTCGTGCTTGCTCAAGAGTGGGAGCGGCAAGCACATAGTGCCGATGCGGCACTCCGGACTGCTGTGGCTGGCTGTTCCACCAGCCATGCGTACGAATTTTCTTCTTTTTCAGGATTGCCAGGGTTTGTCTGTGTAGCTCCTGAAGCTCTTCCGTAGCTTCATCGGGGCCGAGTCTTGTGTCCCACTCAGATTTACGCTTTTTCTCGTTTGTAGCGTGAGGAACATATTTCCCGGGCAGCGTCACGGTGATCCAGCAAACGTGCCAATCCAACTGCGTCCAGCGTTCGATTTGCATATCGATCCAGAGGCGCATTTTCGCCGCCTTGGCCACTTTTGATAGCTCATCAAGCTGGTCCATCGGAATCTGCGTAGATGGGAAGGCGACTTTGACCTGTCGCGACCCTCTAAGGATCTCTTGAGTCCGGGCTTTGTGATCCCGATGTCGATCGAGCATGTAGTTAGAAACGTAAAGAGGCCTGTCGGGTCTTTGAGGTCCGCCCACCGCTTTTGTGAACGCCTCCAGATATCTAATGACTCGGCCTTGTTCTTTTTTAAGCCTCTTGTGAAGTGGTCCCGGAAAATCGGACAGTCAGCTAAGGTGTATCCC
>NZ_JAMQML010000043.1:0-2638 GCF_030068685.1 Nitratireductor sp. GZWM139
TGCGGGTTTCGGTAATTCCCGGCCACGGATTTCAGTAATTCCCGGACAAGCGTTTCGGTAAATCCCGGACAGGGATTTCGCTAATTCCCGGACAGCTCCGGGAGGGCTTGGAGTCGGTTGGTCATCGTCTGCGCCGTCACGGCATTCTGCCGGTCTTGAACAGGACCGGGAGGGATCATGCCGAGGCGGAAGCGAGCGAGGCGCACGACCGTGCAAGACATACGAACGATACTGCGTTTGACGCATGAACAAGGGCTTTCGGCGCGTGAGGTGGCCGCGCGCCTGAAGCTCAGCAAGACAACCGTGGCGACCTACCTGAATCGGGCCCGGGAAGCGGGGCTGAGTTGCTGGCCTCTTCCGGCGGGCCGGGATGACGATGTGACGCTGAAGCAGGTCCTGTTCCAGCGCGTTGGCCGCCCACCCCGGGATCTGACCGAACCGGACTGGCCGAAGATGGCTGCGGAGATGAAGCGCAAGGGCGTGACGCTTGCGTTGCTCTGGGAGGAATACCGGGCGGCCCATCCCGACGGCTACGGCTATACTTGGTTTTGCGAACACTACAGGGCGTTCGAGAACCGGATCAGCCCTCGGTATCGCAACCGCCATGAGGCCGGCGCGGTGATGCAGACCGACTATGCGGGCCATACCATCCCGGTGATCGACCCCGCGACAGGTCAGGAGCACCGCGCCCAGATCTTCGTCGCCGTGCTTGGCGCATCCAACTTTACATTCGCATGGGCGAGCCTCAGCCAAAGGCTGCCTGACTGGATCGATGCTCAGGTCCGCGCGCTGAAGTTCTTCGGTGGGGTGCCCAAGGCGATCGTGTGCGACAATCTCAAGGCCGCCGTGGCCAAGCCGCTCTGGTTCGAGCCGTCGGTGACCAAGACCTTCTCCGACATGGCGGCGCATTACGACACGACCGTATTGCCCACGCGACCGCGCAAACCCCGCGACAAGGGCAAGGTCGAGGGCGCAGTGCTGATCGTGGAGCGCTGGATCCTGGCCCGGCTGCGCAACCGGCAGTTCTTTTCCATCGCGGCGCTCAACGTGGCCATGGCCGAGTTGCTTGAGGAACTCAATGCGCGGACCATGCGTCGGGTGGGGCGTTCGCGGCGGGAACTCTTCGAAGAGATCGAACGCGCCGCACTGAGACCCTTGCCCAACACGCCGTTCGAGTACGCGGAATGGAAGCAGGCCAAGGTGCATCCCGACTACCATATCGAGGTGCTCCACAGCTTCTATTCCGTACCGCACCGCCTGATCGGCCGGCAGGTCGATGTGCGCCTGACCCACCGCATGATCGAGATTTTCCACAACACCCAGCAGGTGGCCGTGCATCGCCGCCGCGGCAAGCGCGGGGGACATACCACAATCAAGGAACACATGCCAAAGGCTCATCAGCGCCATGGCGGCATGACGCCGGAAAGCCTCATCCGCCGGGCCGCCCGGACCGGCTATCACACGGCCGTGCTCGTTGAGCGCCTGATGCGCGACAGGCCGCATCCCGAACAGGGGTATCGATCGGCCCTCGGTGTACTCGGCCTGCAGCGGCAGTTCGGGGCGGACAGGCTGGAGGCCGCCTGCGAACGCGCCCTGACAGTCGGAACTGTCAACTATACCTCGGTGCGCTCCATCCTGATCACTGGACTGGATCGGGCCCCGGAACCGCCAGACCCGATCACCGCGACACCCCTCCACGACAACATCCGTGGCGCTGGCTACTACCAGTAACCCTCAGCACAGAAGGATCATCACATGCTGACACATCCCACCCTCGAGCAGATGGCCGCGCTTGGCCTGACAGGCATGGCCGACGCCTGGAAGTCGCTCGCCGATCAGGATCCTGGCCAGGCTCTCGATCGTAATGAATGGCTCGGGCTCATGCTCGATCGGGAAGCTTCGACGAGAGCCGACAAACGCTTCACCAACCGGCTGCGCAACGCCAGGATGCGCTTCCCGGACGCCTGTATCGAAGACGTGAACTTCGCCGCAAGCCGCGGCCTCGACCGCCGTCAGGTTCTCGCATTGGCACAGGGCGCGTGGATCAAGGCAAAGGAACAGATCATCCTCACTGGCCAGACCGGCACGGGCAAAACCTGGCTGGCTTGCGCCTTCGGTCATCAAGCGGCCCGGCTCGATCACTCCGTCCTCTATGTCCGCATGCCGCGGCTCTTCGAGGACATGGCCATGGCCCGCCTCGACGGGCGGTTCCCGAAGCTGGTCGATAAACTGGCCCGCGTCCAATTGCTCATTCTCGATGACTGGGGGACCCACGGGCTGACCGATCAGCAGAGGCTCGACCTGCTCGAACTGTTCGAGGAGCGCTATCAGCGGCGCTCAACAATCATCACCGCCCAGCTGCCCGTCTCGGGCTGGCATGACATGATCGGCGAACCGACAATCGCCGACGCTATCCTCGACCGGATCGTCCACAATGCCCACCGCATCGACCTCAAGGGAGACAGCATGCGAAGAACAGATCAAAACAGAAACTTGACCCACGCTGAAAACACAGAAACGATGCAAACTGAAACATGACCGCAGGCAGAGGATCAGCCGCGCCCGAACTGTCCGGGAATTACTGAAATGGCTGTCCGCGAATTAGCGTAATCGCTGTCCGGTAATTCTGAAATCCGCA
>NZ_JAMQML010000050.1:0-1570 GCF_030068685.1 Nitratireductor sp. GZWM139
CACCTATGCCACGCCGCCCGTAAGCGGAAAGTTTGCAACAGAACCACATCAAGGGCTTCCTCGAAGCGAGCCCGGAGCACGTGTCGCACCTCGCCTGGAACATCGCAGCACCGGCCCGTTGCTCCAAGCCGGTCATCGCCGCCAACCGCGGCTATTGTTTCGGCGTCGGCTTCGAACTGTCGCTTGCCTGCGACTTCCGTATCGCCACCGACACCACGCGCTACGCGCTGCCCGAGCAGAAGCTCGGCCAGATTCCAGGCTCCGGTGGCTCGGCCCGTCTGCAGAAAATGGTCGGCGTCACCCGCACCAAGAACATCGTGATGCGCTCGAAGCGGATCACCGGTCAGGAAGCCTACGACTGGGGTATCGCCTCGGAGATCGTTGCGGATGCCGATCTGGAAAAGGCCGTCGACGCGCTTGTCGAGGAGTTGATCGGCTTTTCTCCGCTGGCCCAGCGCACGGCGAAGAAGCTCCTGAACGACACGGACGACGCGCCGCTGTCAACGGCGATCGAGCTTGAGGGTCATTGCTACAGCCGGCTTCGGACATCGGAGGATTTCCGCGAAGGCGTCCTGGCCTTCCACGAAAAGCGCGCGCCGTCCTTCGTCGGGCGCTGACTTGGCAGCCGGGCGGCCCTCGGCTTCATTTCCACGAGGAGGAAGCGGCCTCGGATCCGCTTCGGGAGGAACGAACATGGAAACAGTCAACCAGTCCACACGAGAAAGACGCTTTGTCGAACGGGGACCCGGCCTTGCGTCGGGTCTCAGGGACCTGCCGAAACATCTCGGCATCAAGACGATGAGCGCCGGGCTTGTCGCCGCCATCTTCGGCTGCTCCGGTCCGGCCCTGATCGTCATCGGGGCCGCGGAGGCGGGCCATCTCAGCAACGGGCAGACCGTCGCCTGGCTCTTTGCGATCTATGTGCTCGGTGGGATCATCAGCCTGCTGCTCGCACTCTACTACAAGCAGCCGATCAACGGCGCCTACTCGATCCCCGGCGCGGCCCTTGTCGCCGGCTCGCTTGCGACCATTCCATTCAGTGAGGCCGTCGGCGGCTTCATCATGGCGGGGCTTCTGGTTCTGTTGCTCGGTGTGAGCGGGCTCATCGGCAAGGTGATGCGCTGGCTGCGGATGCCGATCGTCATGGCGATGATTGCCGGTGCGCTGATCCGGTTCGCGATCGGCACGGTGACGGCACTCAGCTCGGCACCGTTGATTGCCGGCGCGGCAATCCTCGCCTTCTTCGTCTCGATGCGGTTGACCAAATCCATTCCGCCGGTTCTTGCGGCCCTTGTCGCGGGCCTGGTCGTTGCGCTTGCGACTGGGGCTGTCGGAGGCGGAGCCGCCAACATCACCTTCGCCGCGCCCGAATTCACGATGCCGGTATTTTCCGTCGACGCCTTTTTCGCAATTGCCATCCCGCTCGCCCTTCTGGTGATCGGCGCCGAGAACGCGCAGGCGACCGGCGTGCTCATGGCCGAGGATTTCCGGCCGCCGGTCAATGCGATGACGATCATTTCCGGTCTTGTCACTTGGCAGTTAAATGCAAGAATGCGCTGGTTCCGTTCCG
>NZ_JAMQML010000044.1:0-2257 GCF_030068685.1 Nitratireductor sp. GZWM139
GCAGGTCTATCCGAACCGCTATGCGCCGATCATTCGCGTGGGAGAAGATGGAGAGCGGGAAATGGTGCGCGCCCGCTGGGGCATGCCGACACCGCCCATGTTCATCAAGGGAAAGCACGACAGCGGTGTCACGAACATCCGCAACACCTCATCCGCCCACTGGCGCAAATGGCTTTCACCGGAAAGCCGCTGCCTTGTGCCGGTCACGAGCTTTGCCGAGCCCGACCCGGCCAGCAGGAAGGAGGGCGACAAGCGCACGCCAAACGCATGGTTCGCGCTGAATGAGGATCGGCCGCTGTTTGTCTTCGCCGGCCTCTGGACACCGTGGCACGGAAAGCGCATGGNTGCCGAGCCCGACCCGGCCAGCAGGAAGGAGGGCGACAAGCGCACGCCAAACGCATGGTTCGCGCTGAATGAGGATCGGCCGCTGTTTGTCTTCGCCGGCCTCTGGACACCGTGGCACGGAAAGCGCATGGCGCGCGAGGAGTCAGAAGACCATGAGGTCTATGGCTTTCTGACCACGGAGCCCAACAGCATTGTCGAGCCAGTACACAAGAAGGCGATGCCGGTAATCCTCACCACAGAGGACGAAATGACAGCGTGGCTCACAGAGCCATGGGAAGAAGCGAAGAAACTGCAACGCCCCCTGCCCGACGACAAGCTCATGATAGTTGATGCGCCGGACCTGCCTGAATGATCGTGCCGCCGCGCCGCAGTGAGGATTACCCCGAGCGCGCCACAGATTGCTAGGCCGCGTGTGGAAAAGGTAAAGGAACTGGAAAAAACTGGAAAACTAAGCCCTACCAAGGCCGAAGAGAGATTTGAGCAAGCGATGAAGGAGATCTCACCTTCCCGCCAAAAGGAGAATTAGTGATTGTCGTCACTCCCAGCATTTGACCGCCCCAAGGAGAGCATTACTTGGGCAAGGGATGCAATCCAAGAGCTGGATGCTGATTTTACTAACTTCTTCAAGCCCAAGCCTACTGGCCCCATCACATATGGGAAGAAGGTTTATGGAAAGGTCGTAGATATAGATCCTGAGACAGGACACGAGCTCCATAAGTTCAAGGTTTTTGAGCGCCTCCCCAGCGTCCTCTCTCGGCGCACCACTGAGGCCTTGATTCACATCAGGGAATCTTGGAACCAGGCCGTCTATGCCGCCTGCGCTTCCATCGATAAGTTGCCCAAGAGGGGAAACCTTCATTTCCCTTGGAGATCATCGCCTACCGACCTGAACGCAACCCTGAAGCACGGCCCCATCCCCGCCGAATTGTGGGACGTTATCCGAAGGGAGGAGCCATACCCGACTGGAAACGGATACGACGGGGGTGACGACCACATCAAAGAAATCTCAAAGCTGGCTAACGACAAGCACACCATTGGGTTGACAGCCACTGCGCGCGTCATCAGTTACACTCACCCCACCATTCATGGAGCCATCAGCTTCGTTAGTATTCCTGCACCGAAATGGGATTCGGTGAACAACGAAATGGTAATGGCAGTTGTCAGCCCCGGAACGAATGTCGAGCACAACTACGAAGTCCAGCTTCAGGTAGGACTGGATGTTCCCGGTCCGCTCAGGGATGTACCTGCGATTGGCATATTGAACGCGTTCGCGGATCGCGCGGAAGCGTTCACGAAAAGCATCGAGGCTGAGTGCATGAGGATCAGTGGACCCCAGCATTAAAGCCCTTCCTTTTTGCGGGGTATTGCAAGTCCCCCCCCCCCCCCCAAACAAAAAAAACGGCCACCACAAGGGCAGCCGGGGCGAGTTGGGGAGAAGGCGCGAAGGTTTAAGGCGGCGGCCCACGGCTCCGTTGGGAGGCTTCGAGGCGCTGCAGGATCTCCCGCGTCACCCTCATATCGGCCGCAAGACTGCTCAGCGTTCCCTCCACCGCTCGCATGGCCATCGCCGCATCGCTGGCCTGCTTTTCGACGTTGGAGATCCGCAGCTCGTGATTGTCGAGCATGCGCGCAGTGGTTTCGATTGCGGCAACCCTTTCGGTGAGACGGTCGATCCGCTCGGTGTTGTAGCGCTGACCGGCGCTCATCCGCTCCCAGGTCGCGCCCCAGGCCGCGACACCAGCCACGAACCCGAGAAGAATGACCACCGTGTTGAGGTTCCATTCCCATTTCCATTGCGGTGTGCGCATTGGTTTTTCCTCGCCGGCTTCTGCCATGGCCCGCCCTTTGAATGCGTGTAATCACTTCGCGCAGCGGTATTTCTGATACCGGCCACGATGCTGCGCGATGGCGA
>NZ_JAMQML010000052.1:0-1290 GCF_030068685.1 Nitratireductor sp. GZWM139
CAGATCATACGCTCACAAGGAAGGTGGGGTCAGAACACCGGTTACCCTGCACCTTGATCGAACCTCAGAACATGATGTTCCACGGCGTAGATCCCTCGCCACTCCCAGCGGCGCGCAGAAAGGGAAGGCGAACGATTTTGGGCCCCCGTGATCGGTCGCGACTTAACAGGGTCCAAGGAAACCGCAGCCCCTTCACTGCGTGAAGATGAGCTTCGCTCATGCTTGCTTTGATTTTGAATTGATATTTTGAAGACGCCTGATGACAATTTCACCCAATCGAGGGTAACAGCCGGGATATTTTGGGGTTTCTATATCGACGCTCGAGACCGGTGCTCCGCAGTTTTCGAGATATCTCGCTTTGACAAGCGCACAGTGCGCAAGCAGAGGGGGCATCCGGAACCTCACCGGCATGCAGGTCCTTGCCTTCACCAAAGAGACTCTCTGTAGGTTATTGATATGACCTCTCTCTCAAGCGTGAGTCTCATCTGGAATCCCTGTCCGCTTACGGTTCCACTGCGAAGCCAAGGAACCTTGATCTCCCAAAGCGGTCTACGATTCCGCGAGGCTACACCGAAGGAGATTGCGACGCTCAACTGGCCCGGCGGCACGCCTACAGTTGCCTCGGTTAGAACGCTTACGCTAAAGCCCTGACACCGCAACCAATCAACGAACGGCGTCAAGCCTTTTTCGCGGTACTTCAGCAGAAGGAAGCGCTCTCCTTCAGCGGGTGTGTCAACTCCAGCCTCACGCCAGATTTCATAAGGATCGAGCTGCTCGCCGCGCGGGCAGCCCCTGGCGTCTGACCTCCAACCCAGGTCTGGAACGTCGCCAGCACTCGCTTCAGCTTGAGCCCATGCAGTGTACGAAAGTGTGGTGATCGGGGCGTCATCGTTCCGATCCAACAGAGAGGGAACGACGGTGAATAAAACAGTTCCAGCGAGGAGGACTGAGGCTCTCGTCATGTCAAGCAAAAGTACAAATCGAAAAGCCATTGAGCTTCTATTCTTCTCTAGAAATTGAAGGAGCGCTATTCAATCGACAAAAGAAGGAGATTCCCGACAAGATCGCTCGGTGCAAGAGAAAAACAATCCTTTATCACATACTAATAGTGAACCGACGTGTTCCCCTCTGAGCCCTCCCACAGGCCAACGTTCCGGCACAACCTTGTCCGGACTACATACAATCTGCATCCAAAACCGGCCCCGCATATTGTCTTGTTCGAGACAATAATGCGACTAGCGCACCTTGAAGTGGTCCCACTTTTTCGGACAGTTCTGCAGCTTTGCTAAG
>NZ_JAMQML010000046.1:0-2210 GCF_030068685.1 Nitratireductor sp. GZWM139
GTAAGCGGTGCGCCGGTCACACTGCCTGGTCGTAGTTCCATGGCAGGAGTTCACCGATCCGGGATTGTTTGTGGCCATTAACGATAGCGGTGAGCGTGTTCGACATCCAGGCGTGGGGATCGATGGCGTTGAGTTTGCAGGTTTCGATCAGCGTCGCCAGCATCGCCCAGTTCTGCGCCCCGGCGTCGTGGCCTGCGAAGAGGGCGTTCTTTCGGTTGAGCGCGATGGGGCGGATGGTTCGTTCGACGGCATTGTTATCGATCTCGATACGGCCGTCGGTCAGGAACAGGGTCAGGCCGTCCCAGTATTTGGCGATGTATTTGAGGGCCTCTCCGAGGGGGGATTTGGCGGATACGCGGGCGCGGTGGGTTGTGAGCCAGGTCTCGAAGTCGTCGATAATCGGCTTTGACCGTTCCTGCCGGGCGGCCAGGCGGGCCTCGGGGTTTTGGCCGCGGCTCTCCTTCTCGATCCGGTATAGGTTGGCGATCTGTTTTAGCCCCTCATCGGCGATGGGCGTGGTGCCGGTCTGGGCGACTTCGTGTAGTTTGCGCCTGGCATGGGCCCAACAGTAGGCCAGTTCGACATCCTGGGCGGGTCGTTTGAGCAGCCGGTTGTAGCCCGCATAGCCGTCGACCTGCAGGGCGCCGGAGAAGCCGTCGAGGATATCCTCGGCATATTGGCCGGACCGGCCCGGCGCGTAGGTGAAGGCGACGCCGGGCGGATCGTCCCCGCCCCAGGGGCGATCGTCGCGAGCGAGAGCCCAGAAGTAGCCGGTCTTGGTCTTCCGTCGTCCGGGATCAAGGACCGGGGCCGTGGTCTCGTCCATGAACAGCTTGCTCGACCGTTTCAGGTTGGCGAGCAGTGCCTCATAGACCGGGGTTAGTTCGAAGGCTGCTCGACCGACCCAGGCGGCCAGTGTCGAGCGGTCGAGATCGATGCCCTGGCGGCTGTAGATTTGCGCTTGGCGATAGAGCGGCAAATGGTCGGCGTATTTGCTGACGATCACATGGGCCACGGTGGCCTCGGTCGGCATGCCGCCGGGGATCAGATGTGCCGGTGCCGGGGTCTGAACGATGCCGCCCTCGCAGGACCGGCAGGCATATTTGGGGCGTCGGGTGACGATTACCCGGAACTGTGCGGGCACGATATCCAGCCGCTCGCTTTCATCTTCGCCGATCACGTGGCGCTCGCAGCCGCAATCGCACAACGTGCTTTCAGGTTCGATGACCTCCTCGATGCGCGGCAGGTGCCTGGGCAACGAACCCCGGTTGGCCTTGCGGGGCGTCGCGGTTTGCGTCGGCGTGACCAGCGGATTGGCCTCGCCCTCGGCCTCGACCTGGGCAATCGCCGTTTCGATATCCTCCAGCGCCAGCTCGAACTGGTCGGGGTCGATCTTCTCGGACTTGCGCCCGAACATAGCCTGTTTGAAGGCCGCGACTAGGGCTTCCAGGCGCGCATTCTGCTCCTGTTGGGCCAGGATGATGGCTTTCAGGGCATCGATGTCATCGGGAAGATTTGCCACCGCGTTCATGCCCAGGGTCTATCAAGTTCGGTCTTCGACTGCCCGCTTAAACGCCCCAGTGATTCACTCTGTCGCAGTCGGCGGACGCGCCGCCAGCGCCTTCACTTTCCGCCAATCCAGCCCGGCAAACAGCGCCTCGAACTGGGCGTGGTTCAGCGACATGAGCCCATCCCGGATCGTCGGCCAGGTGAAGGTCGTCTCCTCCAGCCGCTTGTACGCCATCACCAGCCCGGTGCCGTCCCAATAGAGCAGCTTCAGCCGGTCAGCCCGCTTGGCGCGGAACACAAACACCGTGCCGGTGAACGGCTCCTTCCTGAGTTCGTTCTTCACCAGCGCTGCCAGCCCGTCATGGCCTTTGCGGAAGTCCACCGGCTTTGTCGCCACCACGATCCGCACCCGGTTCGACGGGAAGATCATGCCCCATGTGCCCCAGTCAGCGCCCGGACAATCTCCGCAATCCGCGTCGCCGGGGTCGCCCCGTCCAGCCGGATCACCACATCGCAGCAGACGATCTCAAGCGTTGCGTCCTCCGCCGCCACCGTACGGTCGGTTAACCCTTCGATAACCATTGGCGCGAACGCAGGCTCAGCCTCCGGCAATGCCGGCAAAACCAGCTTCCCCTCCCGCGCCTGCCGCCGCCATTCCGACAGATCATTGGGCCGCAGATCATATCGCGCCGCAACATCCC
>NZ_JAMQML010000056.1:0-1086 GCF_030068685.1 Nitratireductor sp. GZWM139
CTTAGCAAAGCTGCAGAACTGTCCGAAAAAGTGGGACCACTTCACAAATCAATGCTATCAACGGGTTTTGACCCTAGATCGCTGTCGGATTTGGCGGAGATGGCTCACAAACTAGACGGAAGTTCGGTTTTGATTGCGGAGTCTGCGTGATCAGAAAGCGGCGCTTTTCACGATGCCGAAACAAAAAAAAGGCCGCCCCAGGGAAGGGGCGGCTGAGTGTCCGCTTGCTGAACTGCGGAAGTATCCCCGCCGAATGGCTAAAAACGGCGGGAATTGGGTGGTGTCTGGGCGTCTTACTTCGGTGCGAGACCGTCTTTGACGGATGTGAAGGTCGTCGTGAGGTTGTCACCGACCTGACCGACGACAGTGATGATACCAACAGCGATCAGAGCGGCGAGCAGACCGTATTCGATTGCGGTTGCGCCAGACTCGTCTTTCAGAAACTTGGAGAAGAGGTTTTTCATTTTGACAGGTTCCCTATTGCCTGCGGCCGTTTGTTTGTTTGCCGCTTTCCGTTTTGACAATTTGGAATTTAGGGCCATCATCTTGAAAAGCCTTTAAAGAGTAAGGTCAACGGCGTCTTAACCGTGGTGTGGTTAACGTGTGGTTTCTACCGCAGGTTATTTTCTACACGTCGAAATCGGATGTTCCCAATCTAACGAGACGGACACATTTTGTCGGTTTCGTTAGATTAGAGGGGAGGTAGGCCTCGCTCTTTTCTGATCATCTCGTAGCCGTCGAAACAAAATTTCTCCCATTCGCTCAAGATCTTCAGCTTCACATCGAGCCGCTCGCTTTTGTCGTAGACGAGAGATGCGGTGTCTCTTTTTCCTTCATCTGCATGCGTGATCATCGAGATGTCGCGATCTGAAAGTTGTCGGCCGCCGATTTCATATTGATGCAATTTCGGCGACATATGCGTGATGAGCGCTCTTCTTAGATCGTGTGTCGCGACAGACATCGGGATTTTAGAAAGAATTTTGTCTGCTGATCGGAGATCTTCGAAGACTTTTGAAATCGTCCTTTCATTCATGTGGCCGTTGACGTTGCCCCTTGGAGCTAATCCAGTTTGAAATAGACTCTGGC
>NZ_JAMQML010000047.1:0-1684 GCF_030068685.1 Nitratireductor sp. GZWM139
GCGCGCGAACAGATCCAGGAACTGGAAGGCCGGCTGCCCGACGCCATCGTGGCGGCGGTGGGCGGCGGCTCGAACGCCATCGGCCTGTTCCATCCCTTCCTCGATGACCGCCAGGTGGAGATCCACGGCGTTGAGGCCGGCGGACACGGGCTGGAGGGCGACGAGCACTGCGCTTCCATGACGGCTGGCCGTCCGGGCGTGCTGCATGGCAACCGCACCTATCTGTTGCAGAACGATGACGGGCAGATCCTCGACGGGCATTCGGTGTCTGCGGGGCTGGACTATCCCGGTGTCGGGCCGGAGCACAGCTGGCTGAAGGATTCAGGCCGTGTGATCTACTCGCCCGTTCTGGACGATGAGGCGATCGAGGCGTTCCAGATGACGACGCGTCTTGAGGGCATCATCCCGGCGCTGGAATCGGCCCATGCGATTGCCCATGCGATCAAGCTTGCGCCGACCATGGGCAAGGACCAGATCATGATCGTCAATTTCTCCGGTCGCGGAGACAAGGACGTGCATACCGTTGGAAAGATGCTCGGCATGGAGATCTGAACATGTTCGAAATCTATCGCTCCAAGCAAAACCGGCACCACTATGTGGCCATCCGCCAGGACGACGATAGGGAAAACCCGCAGGGGATCCGGGAAAGCCAGAACCTTGCTTTCCTGACCCATGTGGCCGATGACGGCGAACCGCGCATCGCGTTCGATCCCGATGAGGCTAAAAGCCGGATCGAGCGCGATGGGTTCTATGCTTTCGCCGTGACCATCGATATCCGCGAACACGCTGAGGGATGATCTGTTTGCATGGTGTTGCTGCGTTCGTGATCGAGCGCCGAGGCCGCTGCAACCGCAAGGAATGCAAGACGGCGTGGGGGCGCCGCGCTGGATGTACGAGGACCAGAGACTGACATGACCACCCGCATTGACCGCCGCTTTGCGCGGCTGAAGGAAGAGNGCCGCAGGATCCGAACCCACAATCTGTCCGAAGAGAAAGCATCCTCCCATGACCACCCGCATTGACCGCCGCTTTGCGCGGCTGAAGGAAGAGAACCGTCCCGCGCTCGTGACCTATTTCATGGGCGGCGACCCGGACTATGAGACCGCGCTGTCGATCATGAAGGCGCTGCCTGCGGCGGGCAGCGACGTGATCGAGCTGGGCATGCCCTTCTCCGACCCGATGGCCGATGGCCCGGCCATTCAGGCCGCCGGCCTGCGCGCGCTCAAAGGCGGGCAGACGCTTTCCAAAACGCTCCGGATGGCGCGGGATTTCCGGGAAGACGACGACGACACGCCCATCGTGATGATGGGTTATTACAACCCGATTTACATCTATGGTGTGGACCGCTTCCTCTCCGATGCGAAGGAAGCGGGCATTGACGGTCTGATCATCGTCGACCTGCCGCCGGAGATGGATCAGGAGCTTTGCGTTCCGGCCATCAAAGCGGGGCTGAACTTCATTCGTCTTGCCACGCCGACGACCGACGAAGAGCGCCTGCCGAAGGTGCTGGAGAACACGTCGGGCTTCGTCTATTACGTGTCGATGACGGGTGTGACGGGTTCGGCCCTGCCGGACACGAACAATGTTTCGGCTGCGGTTTCGCGCATCAAGGAACACACGGACCTGCCGATCTGCGTCGGGTTCGGGGTGAAGACGGCGCGCCAGGCGCGGGCGATTGGCGAGG
>NZ_JAMQML010000047.1:1736-2094 GCF_030068685.1 Nitratireductor sp. GZWM139
TACATCTATGGTGTGGACCGCTTCCTCTCCGATGCGAAGGAAGCGGGCATTGACGGTCTGATCATCGTCGACCTGCCGCCGGAGATGGATCAGGAGCTTTGCGTTCCGGCCATCAAAGCGGGGCTGAACTTCATTCGTCTTGCCACGCCGACGACCGACGAAGAGCGCCTGCCGAAGGTGCTGGAGAACACGTCGGGCTTCGTCTATTACGTGTCGATGACGGGTGTGACGGGTTCGGCCCTGCCGGACACGAACAATGTTTCGGCTGCGGTTTCGCGCATCAAGGAACACACGGACCTGCCGATCTGCGTCGGGTTCGGGGTGAAGACGGCGCGCCAGGCGCGGGCGATTGGCGAGG
>NZ_JAMQML010000060.1:0-707 GCF_030068685.1 Nitratireductor sp. GZWM139
TCATTATGAGAACTCCACCAACAATGTCGCGCCTGAAGGGCTTTCGTTTTCCCCGCAAGATCATCTCCTACGCCGTCTGGGCTTACCATCGGTTTGCACTCAGCACGGCCGATGTCGAGGATCTGCTTGCTGAGCGTGGCGTGGTCGTCAGCCGGGAGACGGTTCGGCTATGGGTAAACCGGTTCGGTCCCCATTTTGCCAACTGCATCCGAAGGGATCGACCGACACCTGCAGACAAGTGGCATCTTGACGAGGTGGTGGTGCCGATCAATGGCGTGAAACACTGGCTTTGGCGGGCGGTCGACGCAGACGGAGCTGCACTCGACCTTCTCGTTCAGCCACAGCGAAACGCGAAAGCCGCGCGACGTTTCCTGAAGCGGCTTGTCGCCCAATTCGGCCACCCGCGCGTTGTGATCACAGACAAGCTCCGCAGCTATTTCAAGCCAGTCCACGATTTTGCGCCGGGCGCGGATCATCGCGCGCATAAAGGCCTCAACAATCTGATCGAAGGGTCACACCGGCCGACGCGGCGACGGGAAAAGATCATGGGAAGATTCAAATCGCCGAGGCAGGCGCAAAGGTTCCTTGCTGCCCACGACCAGATCAGCATCATCTTCCGCCCCCGCCGCTATCGACTTTCCACCATCTCCTACCGTCATGCCAGAGCCGATGCCTTCGGCCTGTGGGACGGTTATGCCGCCGAGATG
>NZ_JAMQML010000049.1:0-1647 GCF_030068685.1 Nitratireductor sp. GZWM139
CTCCGCCAAGCATGCTCAAGCTTCACGATTTTTGCAACAGAGCCCACACGAGTATTGAGCATAGTCGAGATTGGTGCAGATCACTTCTGATATTGAACTGTCAGGAGCTGGCTGCACAACAGCCATTACGCCCAATCAACTGGTGCAGTCGTCTTCTGAAAATGACATTTGGTATCTCTCATAAACGGATGTTTTTGAGAGAACTATCTTCGGCCTTCACACGCACGAAAGGCGGCGAAGCTCCGCCGTTAATCCGTCCGCCGGAGATCTCGCCCAGGCAGGCTGAAGGCCGAGCAAGCCTGACAGGCCCGAAAAGCCCGGCACGGGCGTCGGCGGCGATGACGGCGGCGGCATTATCCAGGGTTGATGATGGAAGTGGAGGATATCGACAACCTCTCGCGCAACCAAGACATCGCGGTCGGACTGCAAGTGATCTTGAAGCCACGGGCCCGTCCCACCCCGACATGGACCTCGATGCCCGAACGGACGTTAGATTTCGAGTTCTAGGCGTTCTGCGATGAAGGTTGGATCCCAGCCGGGATTGAAAGTGTCGACGTGGGTGAATCCGAGCCGCTCGTATAGGCCACGCAGGTTCGGGTGGCAGTCGAGCCGCAGCTTGGCGCACCCCTGCGTTCGCGCGGCATGGCGGCAAGCCTCTGACGTGACCCCCGTTTCTCATCCAGCCATAACGAGAGTCCGAGGTTGATTTGAGTAGAGATTGGTTGGGTTGGCAATAGGGCGGCCTGCGCAGCCCTCAACTAGCGCAGCAGGCCGCCCGGCGTTTCCAGTAAGGGCTTGTGCGTAGGCCTGCGGCGTCAGCCAGCCGAGCTTCGAGTGCGGTCGCCGCTCGTTGTAGTCATGCCGCCAGGCCTCCAGCACCTCGCGGGCATGCGGCAGGGAGCGGAACAACGTCTCGTTCAGCAGCTCGTCACGCAGGCGACCATTGAAACTCTCATTGAAGCCGTTCTGCTGGGGCTTGCCTGGTGCGATGTAGTGCCAACCGACGCCAGTGTCGTCGGCCCAGGCCAGGACCGCATTCGAGGTGTATTCCGTGCCGTTGTCGCTGACGATGGTATCGGGTCGGCCCCGCTGCCGGATGAGGGCGTCCAACTCTCGCACCACACGCGCACCCGACAGCGAGGTGTCGGCCACCAACGCCAGGCATTCGCGGGTGCAGTTGTCGATCACCGTCAGGATGCGGAAGCGCCGCCCGTCCGTCATCTGGTCAGAGACGAAGTCCAGCGACCAGCGCTGGTTGGCCACCAGCGGCAGGTCCAGCGGTTGCCGCGTGCCCATTGCTCGCTTTCGACAGCCGCGTCGACGCACTGTCAGCCGTTCCTCGCGATAGATCCGCTGAACCCGCTTCTTGTTGACCGCATGACCCTCGCGCCGCAGCAGCACGTGCAGGCGGCGATAGCCGAACCGGCGACGCTCCTGCGCGAGGGCCCTCAGCCGGTCGCGCAGGACGTCGTCATCCGGGCGTGTCGCCTGATAGCGCACGCTCGTCCGATCGACGCCCAGAACACGGCACGCCCGCCTTTCGCTCATCTCATAGGCGGCTTGCAGATGACCAGCTGCCTCGCGCCAACCGGCGGGCGTCACGGCTCTGTTGCAAAAATCGTGAAGCTTGAGCATGCTTGGCGGAGA
>NZ_JAMQML010000064.1:0-665 GCF_030068685.1 Nitratireductor sp. GZWM139
GACAGGATGCTGGGGATGCGGCTGACTGGTTCTAGGCCGTTTGTAGATCGCCTCCAAGCCCATCTTTGCCATCAACTGCCTGACGCGATGACGGCCAATGGTCGTTCCTTCTCTTCGCAGATAAGCTGCGATCTGGCGGCTACCGAAGAACGGATATTTGGTGAACACGCGGTCGATCTCTTTCATCAGCGCCAGCGTGTCCGGATTGACGCCGACCGGCGTGTAGTAGAAGGCCGATCGTGACAACCGCACCAGCTTGCATTGCTGGCTGATGCTCAGTTCAGGGTGATCCCGTTTGATCATCGCGCGTTTCTTCTCCGGGCTCACCGCTTCAGCCCTTCGGACAAAAAATCATTCTCGACAGCCAACCTCCCGATCTTGGCGTGCAGCTCTTTCACCTCGGCCTCGGTAGGCCCACTCTGCTTCACGCCCGAGAACACATCGGCCATGCCTTCGATGGCTTGACGCTTCCATGTGCTCACCTGGTTCGGATGCAACTGATGCTTTGCCGCGATCTCTTGCACGGTCTTGTCACCACGCAGCGCTTCCAACGCCACCTTGGCCTTAAACTGGTCTGTAAAGTTCCGGCGCTTCGCCATGCTCGTATCCCTTCAAAGGCTTGGGATACACCTTAGCTGACTGTCCGATTTTCCGGGACCACTTCA
>NZ_JAMQML010000051.1:0-1411 GCF_030068685.1 Nitratireductor sp. GZWM139
TGTCATATGTGGAACGACCCGCTTGGCAAGGGCTTTTTCAGACAGTTGATCACACGGGAACGGTGCGGTCATATGTTCGGCCTTTCAGCGCGGCGATTAACCGCTGGCCTCGATGAGATCCGCGATGCGAGCGGCTAATCAACGGCACGCGCTTTGAGCGCGTTGACACAAGCGGCCTCTCTCGCCTCGGGATTTCGTCCCATGGAATCATCGTCTGCTTTTGCACCTCACCTCTGCCGGCTACCGCGCCGGCAGTTCATTTTGGCCGACTTCCGGTTCAAGCATTCGCGACGCTATCTACCGGTGCCATGCCTCGATATATCCCGCCCTTGGTCAGAAGTGCCCATATGACCCGGGCCGTCTTGTTTGCGAGCGCGACGGCCACGACCTTGTAGGGCCGTCGGGTCAGAAGCGCGCTCAGCCATTTCGGCGCTTTATCGTTGCCTCGGACGCGTCGCAGGACAGAGCTCGCGCCGAGGACGAGCAAGGAGCGGAGCTCGGGATTGCCCATCTTTGATATTCCTCCCAACCTCTCTTTGCCACCGCTCGAATGGGATCTCGGCGTTAATCCCAGCCAGGCTGCGAAGTGGCGAGCGGATTTGAACCCGCCGGGATCTGGAACAAGCGCCTTGATTGACGCCGCCGTGATCGGGCCGACGCCTGGTATAGTGGCCAGACGTCGCATATCCTCATCGCGCTTCGCTTCGGCGACAATCTCCCGTTCGAGCTTCACGACCTGCGCGAACAACGCCTCGATCTGATCGGCGAGGGTGGACAGAGCGAAGCGCGCAGTCTTCGGCAGGCGAGCATCGGTCGCATCACGCACGATGTCGATTAGGCCGGAAACCTTCGTTGTGCCGATGGCGGTGATGACACCCAATTCCGACAGATGAGCGCGTAGCGCATTAATCGCCTGGGTTTGTTGGCGGACCAGAAGGCTGCGCGTTTTTAACACCATCGCTGCCGCCTGTTGCTCCGCCGATTTGATGGGGACGAAGCGCATGGTTTTGCGCGTCACGGCCTCGCTGATCGCCTCGGCATCAGCGGCGTCAGTCTTACCGCGCTTCACGAAGGGCTTGACATAGACCGGCGGGATCACGCGAACGTCATGTCCAAGTGCTGCGATCTGGCGAGCCCAGTAGTGCGAACTGCCACAGGCCTCGAGGCCGACCAGACACGAAGGCTGCTTTGCGAAGAACCGCAGCACTTCAGCGCGGCGGAGCTTGCGGTTGAAGACTGGAGACCCCTCGGCGTCAGCGCCATGGATCTGAAAAACGTGCTTGGCCAAATCCAGCCCAATGGTGGTAATCTTCTTCACGGAACGGCTCCTACTTGTGACGTTGAAACAACGACCACGTTCTAGCACTTTGATGCTGCGGTAGCGGGCCGTTCCACCACATCAACGGCGGAG
>NZ_JAMQML010000066.1:0-600 GCF_030068685.1 Nitratireductor sp. GZWM139
CCTCGCCAATCGCCCGCGCCTGGCGCGCCGTCTTCACCCCGAACCCGACGCAGATCGGCAGGTCCGTGTGTTCCTTGATGCGCGAAACCGCAGCCGAAACATTGTTCGTGTCCGGCAGGGCCGAACCCGTCACACCCGTCATCGACACGTAATAGACGAAGCCCGACGTGTTCTCCAGCACCTTCGGCAGGCGCTCTTCGTCGGTCGTCGGCGTGGCAAGACGAATGAAGTTCAGCCCCGCTTTGATGGCCGGAACGCAAAGCTCCTGATCCATCTCCGGCGGCAGGTCGACGATGATCAGACCGTCAATGCCCGCTTCCTTCGCATCGGAGAGGAAGCGGTCCACACCATAGATGTANTTTGATGGCCGGAACGCAAAGCTCCTGATCCATCTCCGGCGGCAGGTCGACGATGATCAGACCGTCAATGCCCGCTTCCTTCGCATCGGAGAGGAAGCGGTCCACACCATAGATGTAGATCGGGTTGTAATAGCCCATCATCACGATGGGCGTGTCGTCATCGTCTTCCCGGAAATCCCGCGCCATCTGGAGCGTCTTGGAAAGCGTCTGCCCGCCTTTGAGCGCGCGCAGGCCGGCGGCC
>NZ_JAMQML010000053.1:0-1151 GCF_030068685.1 Nitratireductor sp. GZWM139
ACGCCCGTCTGAATCACAGCCATTTTTTTAAATCAATGGGTCCTGAGCCTAGCTGCCCTTGCTGGCCTGGAATGGCAGACCGTGATCGCCATCGGTACACTTGCGCTAGGCGGACTCCTGATTGCGCTACTCCTGCGGCGACAGGTCGTTTGTGCCGTGCAAGATGTTAGGAGGATAGTTGAGCGATGAGATCGGCGCGACTATCTCGCTAGCCGGTGGCGCTGGAGCCGTTTGAGCTACCGAGATCCTTTCCCAGTCTGCCGAATACCCAGGCTATTACAGCGGCAGATATGATCAGCTTGGACAAGACGTGCTTTGACTATTGGGGAAGCGCATCAGAAATTAAAAAGCCCGCGGGAAGCGGGCTTTGTCGGAATGCTGTTCCTATTTTGTCTGAATACTGCTGTTTGTATCTCGCTTCGCTGGCCCGGGTTTCGTCGCGCCGTCCGGGGCCATAATGCTACTTCCCCGTGCTGCGCAGACCCTTCTCGCTTGGCCATGGGTAATCTCCTGAGTGCCGTCGCCGTGCGTCCATTTATAACCATCTTCACAAGTTAAGGAATATTTCCCGTTTTTGTATGCGATCGAATATGCGAAGGCCGACGAGATTGGCGCGAGAAGAACGGCTGATGCGATTGTGGCCAGGGCGATGTTCCTGAAGTTCATGACTTCCTCTCCGGTTCAGTGCAATCGGATGATGAGAATAGAAATGCTGTTCTTATCTCTTCTGAATGCTGCTGTTCATATCTCTCTGTGCTGGTCCGGTTTTCGTGAAGCCGTCCGGGGCCATGATGCTGCTTCCTCGTGCTTCGCAGACCTTCTTCGCGTCACTATGGGTAATTATCTGAGAGCCGTCGCCGCGGGTCCATCTGTCGCCATTGTCACAGGTGACCGAATATTTCCCACCTTTGTAATGGATCGTATATGCGAAGGCCGACGAGATCGGCGCGAGAAGAACCGCTGATGCGATTGTGGCCAGAGCGATATTCTTGAAGTTCATAACTTACTCCTCCATTCGAGTACAACTGCATAGTGCAGGTGTAGCTTTGAACTCGCGCTGAACGCGTCGTTCAGAATGTGTTCAGATTGCGGCAATAAACACCCTCAGCTAGGCTCAGGACTCGTTGATTAGAGCCAGAAGATCACGGTTG
>NZ_JAMQML010000068.1:0-480 GCF_030068685.1 Nitratireductor sp. GZWM139
ACAGCAAGCCCCAAAGTAAGCTTCTTCATAAGTCCCCCGTGGCGTTGCCGCCTGTGGTGTGTTGTGTTCCCTAGCCGGGAAATTACACGGTTCCCGGCGGTTTATCAAACATGCGGCCGCGCAATGGCGGCCGCATGTCGTGTCATTTCACTCAGACTGTGCCCGAAGTGTCACTGCCATCATCGTCGTAGAGGATCTTGATGGAAGCCGGGGTCTGCGGCACATCGAAGGTGGCGACTGTCACCCAGTCATCACCGCCCGCGGTTCCGTCCGCATCCACCTGCAGTTCCTTGCCATCGCCGGGGTTGAGCCGGACGAAATCACCGACATTTTCACCGGACGTGGTCGAGAGCGAAACCAGTTCGGTGAGGTCCACGACGTCCTCGGAGCTGAAGCCGATGATCTCGTCCGGGTTCATACCGGTGAGCGCGGAAGGTGAAGTGGTCCCACTTTTTCGGACAGTTCTGCAGCTTTGCTAAG
>NZ_JAMQML010000055.1:0-1097 GCF_030068685.1 Nitratireductor sp. GZWM139
AGAACGGATATCGTGGCGCTCGAGCTTCTCAGCGGCAGTTCGAAGCCCGTCGGAAATCAGCGCCTGGTCGAGGCCTTGCTGGAGAACGGCATTGTCGTCGCGGAGGCGACCGCGGGCAGAATTCTGCGTAGCCTCGTCTCGCGGGGATTCGCACGAACGCTGGGCAAACGTGGCCGGATCGCGACTGAGGCCGGCCTGAAGCAGCTGAAGGAACTGCTCGAGGAGAGGCGCAAGAGCGAGCGCTCGGCGCGCCTTGTCGCGCTGGCCGACGTCGCCGACATCGATGCCTTGCTCGAGATGCTCCACGTCCGCCGGGCGATAGAGCCGGAAGCCGCCCGGCTTGCCACGGAGCGTGCGGATGCCGATGATATCGCAGGAATGACCCGTCTCGCTTGTGCTCATTGCGCTGCGGCGACCACGGGAGAGGAATGGCTACCGCCAGCGGTCTCCTTCCATCGCCATCTCGTGCTCGCCTCCCAGAACCAGTTCCTGATCGAGGTGGGTTTGATGGCGATCGAACAGACGGACTCCTACCTTCTCGACAAGATTTCTCTTGATCCCCGCTATGCGAAAATCACAGCCGAGGAGATCGATCGGGATGCCCGCGCCTTCGCCACCGACCACGAACGCATGGCCGAGGCGATCCGCATGAGGGACCAGGATGGCGCCGAGCGGGAGACGCGCCGACATATCGACAAGCTGCTGGCCAATGTCCAGCGGTTCAAGGCGATCTTGCAATCGCCGGCTGCGTCAAACGGCTATCCACCAGGCCGAGGCTCTGTCGCAACCATACGGTAATGTTGCCTGGAGCATGAAGACTCTTCGGTGATGTCAGGGTAATTTGCCAAGGACATTTTTGGCGCGACGTTTGGATCAGACCGCCGTCCCGGTGACGGCTTTTCAATCTGCGATCGCGCTGAGGCGATGCGTATGGATGGCGATGGCTGAGCGTTTCGAGCGGGGCGGGACGAAGAGATTTCGACCGCGGAAAAGACGATCGCGAAGCGCTCCAGTCCGCCTGGCGATCGAAATCGGGGTCAGAACAAGAACTGTTGTCACTTGGCAGTTAAATGCAAGAATGCGCTGGTTCCGTTCCG
>NZ_JAMQML010000069.1:0-452 GCF_030068685.1 Nitratireductor sp. GZWM139
TCCTGAAATTGCTTCAGGGCGCAGCAACGGCTCGGAAGACACTCTCATCGGGACACCAGGCACCCGGATCTACGGCAGATCAATACATGTACCGAACCATGCGCGAGTGGAAACACTCGCACTTGTTCAGATAGTCCTCATCCCGATAGGCGGACTGGAGATAGCCATAGGCCTTGCCGCAGGCGACCTTGGCCTCGGAGGCCCAGACGAAGGCGGGGCGACCCGAGTTGATCCATTGCGGGCTATCGGCAACGGCGACGGCCTCATCCATGAGGCGGACGACCTCATTGGTGAGGGTGGCGTTGTTTTCGATGGTGAGAAGTTTGGCATTCCCGGCCACCGGGCAATAATCGCCGGTGGAGAGATCGGCAGATTGCGCCCCGCCGGCCAGAATGGTCCCGACAACGACAGCAAGCCCCAAAGTAAGCTTCTTCATAAGTCCCCCGTGGCGT
>NZ_JAMQML010000057.1:0-975 GCF_030068685.1 Nitratireductor sp. GZWM139
CAGATCATACGCTCACAAGGAAGGTGGGGTCAGAACACCGGTTACGACCATTGAGAGCGGGAATTTCTCCAGTGAGGTCCAGAAGGCCGTTCTGGGTGCGGTGCCGGTGCCGGCGGTTACGGTCAGCAAGGCCTTCGAGATCTATGTGGATGAGATCGTCGCAGACGAACTGATCAACAAGAGCGCCAACCAGCGTGCGCAGTGGAAGAAGGTCAAGCAGCGCGGCGTGAACAATTTCATTGCTCTCGTTGGCGACAAGGAGATGACCGAAATCACGCGTGAAGACGCGCAGCGCTTCTATCGCTACTGGCTGGAAAGGGTTGCGCCCAAGGGCAAGGCAGCCACATACTCGGCGTCTTCCGGCAATCGTGATCTGGGCAACATGCGCGTGCTCTATGAGTCGTATTTTACGCATATGGGAGAGACCGACCGGTTCAACCCGTTCAGCAAGCTGAATTTCCAGGAGCGCAAAAAGCGGACCCGCCCGCCCTTTGATGTCGAGTGGATCTCGAAGACGATCCTGCGGCCTGGTGCGATGGCAACCATGAATGCCGAGGCGCGCGGCATTGCGCTTGCGCTTATCGAGACGGGCGCTCGGCCCAGTGAGCTCGCCAACCTGACCGCAGGCAGCATCCATCTGGCCGGCGATGTTCCTCATCTGTCAATTGAGCCGCGTGTTGACCCGGATGATCCGCGCGAGATCAAGACGGCGTCTTCCGAGCGCAAGCTGCCGCTGGTCGGTGTGGCGCTGGAGGTGTTCAAGAAGCACCCTAATGGCTTCCCGCGCTATCGGAACAGGGAGAACGATCTGTCGGCAGCGCTGAACAAGTTCTTTCGCGAGAATGACTTGTTTCCCAGCCGGAAACACACGATTTATTCGTTCAGGCACTCATTCGAGGATCGGATGAAAATCGCGGGGCTGGATCCCGATGACGTTGCCCCTTGGAGCTAATCCAGTTTGAAATAGACTCTGGC
>NZ_JAMQML010000070.1:0-415 GCF_030068685.1 Nitratireductor sp. GZWM139
ACCCTGTGTGCCTGGAAGCCGTCCTTGATTTCTTCGAGGTAGACCGCCTCCTGTTTCAGGCTTCGCCAGAGCCGCTCGATGAAGATGTTGTCCAAGTATCTGCCGCGACCATCCATTGAGATGCGCACGCCAGCCTCGGTCAGCGTCGTGATCCAAGCCGATCCCGTGAACTGCGACCCTTGATCTGTATTCATGATCTCCGGTGGGCCATGTTTGGCGATGGCTTCGTTCAAGGCATCGACGCAGAAGTCGGCATGCATCGTGTTCGATAGTCGCCAACTCAGCACCCTGCGCGTGGCCCAATCCATGATGGCGACCAGGTAGAGGAAGCCGTTCTTGACCGGCACGAACGTGATATCGGCGCACCAGACTTGACTGGGGCGGTCGATCTGCATCTTCCTCAGCAAGTACGGAT
>NZ_JAMQML010000058.1:0-880 GCF_030068685.1 Nitratireductor sp. GZWM139
GGCTCTGTTGCAAAAATCGTGAAGCTTGAGCATGCTTGGCGGAGATTGGACGGACGGAACGATGACGGATTTCAAGTGGCGCCATTTCCAGGGTGATGTGATCCTGTGGGCGGTGCGCTGGTATTGTCGCTATCCGATCAGCTATCGCGACCTTGAGGAAATGCTGGCGGAACGCGGCATTTCGGTCGACCATACGACGATCTATCGCTGGGTCCAGTGCTACGCCCCGGAGATGGAGAAGCGGCTGCGCTGGTTCTGGCGGCGTGGCTTTGATCCGAGCTGGCGCCTGGATGAAACCTACGTCAAGGTGCGGGGCAAGTGGACCTACCTGTACCGGGCAGTCGACAAGCGGGGCGACACGATCGATTTCTACCTGTCGCCGACCCGCAGCGCCAAGGCAGCGAAGCGGTTCCTGGGCAAGGCCCTGCGAGGCCTGAAGCACTGGGAAAAGCCTGCCACGCTCAATACCGACAAAGCGCCGAGCTATGGTGCAGCGATCACCGAATTGAAGCGCGAAGGAAAGCTGGACCGGGAGACGGCCCACCGGCAGGTGAAGTATCTCAATAACGTGATCGAGGCCGATCACGGAAAGCTCAAGATACTGATCAAGCCGGTGCGCGGTTTCAAATCGATCCCCACGGCCTATGCCACGATCAAGGGATTCGAAGTCATGCGAGCCCTGCGCAAAGGACAGGCTCGCCCCTGGTGCCTGCAGCCCGGCATCAGGGGCGAGGTGCGCCTTGTGGAGAGAGCTTTTGGCATTGGGCCCTCGGCGCTGACGGAGGCCATGGGCATGCTCAACCACCATTTCGCAGCAGCCGCCTGATCGGCGCAGAGCGACAGCCTACCTCTGACTGCCGCCAATCTTTGCAACAGAGCC
>NZ_JAMQML010000073.1:0-305 GCF_030068685.1 Nitratireductor sp. GZWM139
AAACCGCTTCCGATCCCCCTTCCCCCTGTCTCGCTTCGGATCGAACGGAATGCCGTCAAACTCGGATGCGAAGCGGTCCGCGTCTTCCTTCTCAGCAAAGCAGAAGATGATGAAGTAGCCGCCTCTTGGCTCGGCCCACTGGGCATAGACGGATTGCGTCCGACGATGGATCGACAGGCCCTTACAGAAGCCGTGAACGACATCGTAATTGGCTCCCATTACCCGATGCTCCGGTAACGCCACCTGGTGCGGATGAGCGTGATCAATCTGAGCCCCGGTAGGCTCTCCTTTGCGACGTGACATCG
>NZ_JAMQML010000059.1:0-843 GCF_030068685.1 Nitratireductor sp. GZWM139
AGCTAGGCTCAGGACTCGTTGATTAGAGCCAGAAGATCACGGTTGCAGCGAGCGCGATGGCGGATAGGAAGACCATTGGGCACCTGTCATAGCGCGTCGCGACACGCCGCCAGTCTTTGAGACGCCCGAACATGATCTCGATCCGGTTGCGCCGTTTGTAGCGACGTTTGTCGTATTTGATGGTCTTGTTGCGGGATTTCCGACCCGGAATGCAGGGGGTGATCCCCTTCGCCTGTAACGCGTCACGGTACCTGTCGGCATCATAGCCACGGTCGGCCAGAAGCCATTTGGCCCTGGGAAGCTCGTCAAGCAAGGCAGCAGCACCGGTGTAATCGCTGACCTGACCGGCCGTTATGAAGAAACTGATCGGGCGACCATTCGCATCCGATACGGCATGAAGCTTGGTGTTCATGCCGCCTTTCGTGCGGCCGATCAGGCGGCCCACGCCCCCTTTTTTACCCGCAGGCTGGAAGCCGTGCGGTGGGCCTTGAGATAGGTCGCATCGATCATGATGGTCTTATGCTCTGCAGCTTCAGGCACAGCCAAGCCTTCCATCATCTGGATAAAGATGCCCTTGTCGCCCCAGCGTTTCCAACGGTTATAAAGCGTCTTAGCCGGGCCATATTCCTTCGGTGCATCGCACCACCTGAGCCCGTTACGGTTGGCGAAGATGATGCCGCTCAGAACGCGGCGATCATCAACGCGCTGGCGACCATGGCTCTTGGGAAAATAAGGCTGAAGACGAGCCATTTGCTCGTCCGTCAGCCAAAACAAATTACTCATCAGTCAGGCTCCTATACGCCCGTCTGAATCACAGCCATTTTTTTAAATCAATGGGTCCTG
>NZ_JAMQML010000061.1:0-691 GCF_030068685.1 Nitratireductor sp. GZWM139
CAGATCATACGCTCACAAGGAAGGTGGGGTCAGAACACCGGTTACAATTGGCCCGCTGCGAATGGATCGAGGGCCAAGAGAACGTTATCGCCCTTGGTCCAAGCGGCACGGGCAAGACCCATGTGGCGCTCGGTCTCGGTCTGGCAGCATGCCAGAAGGGCTTGTCCGTCGGGTTCACGACGGCCGCCGCCCTGGTCAGCGAGGTGATGGAGGCCCGCGACGAGCGGCGGCTCTTACGCTTCCAAAAGCAGATGGCGGGATACAAGCTGCTGATCATTGACGAACTGGGCTTCGTGCCGCTCTCCAAGACCGGCGCGGAATTGCTGTTCGAGCTGATCTCGCAACGCTACGAACGCGGTGCCACTCTGATCACCAGCAATCTTCCCTTTGACGAATGGACGGAAACCTTAGGCTCCGAACGTTTGACCGGCGCACTGCTCGACCGCGTCACCCACCACGTCAACATTCTCGAGATGAACGGCGACAGCTACCGTCTTGCACAAAGCCGCGCTCGAAAGGCTGGCTGAAGCCTTCCCAAAAAATCGCCACGCAGGCATGCGACCCCCGCTCGGGCTACGCCCTCCCGGCGGTCGCATGCCTGCCTCACATGTGGCCGACTATTGCTCCGCCGCGTGGCCGGGTTTTGCTCCGCCGTTGATGTGGTGGAACGGCCCGCTACCGCAGCATCAAA
>NZ_JAMQML010000062.1:0-678 GCF_030068685.1 Nitratireductor sp. GZWM139
GGCAGAAGGCGTTTTCGATGAGATGGCGGCTCTTGTAGCGTCTGGTGTCATACCGGATGGCGCGCTTGCGGTTTGACCGGCCCGGTATGACCGGGACAATGTGAGATTGGCGCAGGTGCTTTCGCAGGCTGTTTGCATCATATCCCTTGTCGGCCAGCAGATACCTTGCTCCCTTCAGTCCGGCCAGCAGATGGGGCGCTACCGGGCTGTCTGCCGCATTGCCTCCGGTCAGCATGAACGCAAATGGGCGACCGATCACGTCGGTAAGGGCATGGATTTTCGTGGTCTGCCCGCCCCGCGAGGGCCCGATAGCCTGATTTTTCGCCCCCCTTTACCGCCGTGCGCCGAGCGGTGCGCCTTGACGTAGGTGCTATCGATGGACGTGCTCTTCGTCACCGCCCCGGATGTCGCAAGCGCCTCGACCAGATCGATCCAGAAGCGTTTTCGTGACCATCTGTTGAAGCGGTTGTAGATCGTGGTCGAAGGCCCGTAGTCTTTCGGGCAATCGCACCACCGGCAACCCACCTTGAGAACATGGATGATGCCGGAGATTACCCTGCGATCATCGACCCTGCGGGCTCCGCCCTTGTTCGCCGGAACAAGCGGTTCAATCACCGCCCATTGTTCATCCGACAGCCAAAACAGATGTCCCATCCAAGCCTCCAAATCACTGATTTG
>NZ_JAMQML010000063.1:0-676 GCF_030068685.1 Nitratireductor sp. GZWM139
CGTTGGGTGCTATGGGAATGACCATCGGCGCCCGAGTTCCCAAGGCCCGTTTCCGGCCCCCCCTGCGCCGCACCGAGAGCTTCTCCTCCCGATACATCCGGAACAGACGCTTGTGATTGATCACGTAGCCTTCCCGGCGCAACAGCACATGTAGCCGCTGATATCCAAAGCGCCGGCGTTCATGGGCAATTGCCTTCATCCGATCCCGCAGTTCGACATCATCGACGCGGCTGCCCTGATACCGCATGGTCATGCGGCAACAGCCCAGCACTGTGCACGCCCGCCGCTCGCTCATCTCGAAGGTCTCCCTGAGATAAGCGACAGCCTTTCGCCTGGCGGCGGGCGCTACCATTTTTTTCCGAGAAGATCCTTGAGTGCGGAGTTGTCCAGCATGGCATCGGCCAAGAGCTTCTTGAGCTTGGCGTTCTCATCCTCGAGCGATTTCAGCCGTTTGGCCTCGCTCACATCCATGCCGCCATACTTGGCTTTCCATTTGTAGATGCTGGCGCTGCTTACGCCATGCGTGCGGCACAAATCGGCGACCGGAACGCCCGCCTCATGCTCCTTGAGGATGCCGATAATCTGTTCTTCGCTGAACCTGTTGCGCTTCATCTCTGGTCCTTTTCGATAGGCCAGAGTCTATTTCAAACTGGATTAGCTCCAAGGGGCAACGTCA
>NZ_JAMQML010000071.1:0-378 GCF_030068685.1 Nitratireductor sp. GZWM139
TACGGCCTGAGCCTGCGCGACTTGAAGGAAATGATGGCAGAGCGCGGCATCAGCGTCGACCATTCGACGATCCACCGCTGGGTTGTTCATTTCTCGCCCCTGCTGCTGGAGCGCTTCAATCGGCGCAAGTGCGCCGTGACTGGAAAATGGCATGTCGACGAGACGTACATCAAGGTTCGCGGAAAGTGGATGTATCTCTATCGTGGGATCGACAGCACCGGCGACACCGTCGAGTTCTGGTTCAGCGAACACCGCGACCTACCGGCGGCCAAGCAGTTTTTCCGGAACGCGCTTGAACGCCATGGCCGGCCCGAGCGGGTCGTCATCGACGGCAGCCAGACCAACCGCGAGGCGATTGTCTCATGCGATGCGGAGAAC
>NZ_JAMQML010000072.1:0-316 GCF_030068685.1 Nitratireductor sp. GZWM139
AACGATTCAATGAACGCGTTCTGCATCGGCTTTCCCGGTGCGATGTAATGCCAGTCGATCTTGTGCCGATCGGCGAAGCCCAGGATGGCATTGGAGGTGAGCTCGGTGCCGTTGTCGCTGACAATCATCTTCGGCTTGTCACGTACCGCCATGAGCGCTTCGAGCTCTCGGGCAACCCGCAGACCCGAGAGGGATGTATCAGCGACGAGCGCCAGGCATTCGCGCGTGCAGTCATCCACGACCGTCAGAACCCTGAACCGGCGACCATCGGTGAGCTGGTCGGAGACAAAGTCCAGCGACCAGCGCTCGTTGGGTG